>JBJSWO010000169.1:0-9414 GCA_046085905.1 Actinomycetes bacterium
GCACGACACCGACAACATCGCCAGCGTGCAGGTGGGGCCAGATCAGATCGTCACTGCCACCGATCCACTCAGCAGGTGGGGCCAAATCGCATCGTCAAACCGGGGCCAAATCAGACTGTCAAACTCAGCAGCAACTTCGCAAGGAGCATGAGCGCGTGCGCCGCTTGCACGCGCGCGCAATCAAGGTCTCTTCAGCTGCCCGTGAGCTGAATCGAGCCGTCAGCACGGTTGGCCTGATGATCAAGCGTGGCGAACTCGCCCTCGACCCAGAGACCGACAGCAGCGGCGCTCGATTCGTCACTAGGAATTCTGTAGAAGCGGTGCTCACTGCGATGTGGGGCACCGGATCCGCCTCCCACGTGGAGGGAGTCACCCTGCCGCTGGCAGCGGTCATTCGCTTCACCGGGCGAAGCCGAACGGAGCTGATGGACCTCGTGCACGCCGGGACATTGGAGCAGGTGCCCGGTCGGCAGCGATGCGAACTCACTGTGGCGAGCTTGAAATCATGGCTGGCCTCGACGGCGTGACCGCAGATGTTGTCAGGTCGAACGACGTCGCTGCACAGCCCGGGCGTACTTGCGTGCACCGTTGGCGTTCATTCGCCACTTAGCGAAATGCACGCTGACGCCGTATGCATCTGCGACCTCGTCGTCAGACCACCTGGAGACGGCGTGCGACCTCGCGGACTTGCTTGGGATAAGAAGTTCTCCGGCCAGCTCGTTTGCCTCGTCCTCCTGAATCTTGCCAAGGCCGCAGGCGCGCTGATCCGCCGAAATGGACGCGGCGAATTCGTGTTCCAACGCATGGTGGGCGCACTCGTGTGCAGCGGTCGACCGACGGCGGGTCATCGGATGGAAGTCGTTGTCGATCACGAGAAATCCGAAGCCTAGGGGAATCAAGGCTCCAGAGATCTTGTCGCGGCTCTGGTCTGACAGCATGCGGCTCACGCCCGCTTCCAGTTCACTGATTCCCACGACAGGTATTCCGTAGGTCGAGAAGTACGCGTACGGATCGAAAGGGTCTGTCGGCCCGAGCCCGAATTCGCTCCTGATCTCCAGCGCAAGCCGCACTGCGCCGGCCTTGAACCCCCGTTCCATCGCTACTCCGCAGCCCGCGTCCTCTTAAGGGCGACCCCGATGATGCCTTCCAAGTATTCGACGTCCTGCTCGGACAGGTCCTTCCTGGCACGCAGAAGTGGTGCGAGCTGGGCCATGAGGGCTGGCTCCTCCGGCGAATCGTCATGGTGCCGGAAGAACATCTCGGCGGGAATGCGCAGCCAGCTAACCAACGTGGCGAACCCGTCGGCGTCAGGCTTCTGCCCATTCGCGATACGCGAGAGCAGGGAGGGGCTCACGCCGATCTCCTTCGCCAGGGAACGCCAAGATGGGTTTCCCATCTCCTGACGAGCCGCGTTCAGGGCGGAGTGAAGCAGGGCTGGGTCTACGGATTCCTTGGACACATGGGCATTGTTTCACTACTGACACGACGACTTGCAAATGACACGTATGTGTTTTAGAATCGACGCAGTGAGGTGCAAATGAGATGGAGGTGACGGCGTGGGAGCAGGATCGGGTGGCGGATACGCGTCCTCGCCGAGCTCTGCGGCGGCCTTCAATCAGAACATTGAACGGCTCGGCTCCAAGTTCCCGCGCGATCAGCAAGGCCGATTTGGTAGGCCCGGGCGCCGCCCGGGAGTGCACATCGTTCGTACGCCCGACCCAGGGAAGACCGCCAAGCAGTTCTACGACACGCTTGGCAGCGGCGGAGTTGAGAAGCCGCTTCCTGGCGGAAAGGGTTGGCGCAGTCGGTTCGACGACGGCTCGTCGGTCGTCTACCGCCCCTCGTCAAAGTCGGGAAGTCCAGCCGTTGAGATCACCGTGAACACGGCGAAGGGTGATCGGTACAAGATTCACTTTGAGCATTAGGAGCCAGGCCATGATCGAGATTCACAACACGTTGGACGTGGAGTCGCTACGACGCCTTGACGGGCTGCGCGGTGCGAACTTGCGTCGAATCTTTGGCGTCAATCTCGATGTTCGCCTGATGAGCGAGGACGTCAGTCTTGAGACCGACAAGGCAACCGTCACCCTGTGGGGCGATGTCGATGGGCTCGGAGACTGGGAGGGCTTCGACGGCCAATACGCGGTGCTGCACATCGACGACGGCGTTCCCAACATCTACTCTGCGAACGATGTTCGTGCCGCGCGCGCATCGGACGAGAACAGCTTCTTCTTCCATGCTGGGGATCGGATCCAAGACATCAGCATCGTGCGCGAGCGCGTGCGCAAGGACGTCACAGGTGAGGCCGAATGGGTATACACAACCGACAGTGCTGTCGTCTTCGACCTCTCTGGTGGCGTGCTCGCCATTTCCAAGACGGCGCTTGACGCAGAGATGCTCGCCGTCACTTTCGCTGATTCATGGGAGCAACTCACTATTCCGCCAGCAGGAGCCTTCTGGTTCCACTGGAACGAGATGGGCACGGAGTTTTCCCGAAGTAGTGAACTCATCAGCCTCGATGACCTGATCGAAGGCTCAGGAACCTAATGCGTGTCGCCCCGACGTCCAGCGCTGCAGCACTCCTCCTGCATGGCGCTCCGGAGGGGTATCCGCTGGGGCACCCGGTCGACGGAGAGCAGCACATCCCTCGGCTGCGCGGGGTGCCCGAGAATCGCGTGCCCGAAGTGCTGTGTGCGTTCAACGATCGTGGTCGTGCCACCGATCCGAGCGCTGCGGGGCTGCACTTCTTCCGAGCCGACGAGGCGCTACTACCCATCATCGGCAGTCCCGCCAAGTACGCGCTGACGTTCGCTCCCTACCGCCTGGTCCTGACTCCAGACCTCACGATCGGGGAGGCAATGGCGCCCTGGCAACGAGCGCGCGCAGTTGCCATGTCGCGGATGGCGGGGGTGGTGTGGCAGGAGCGTGGTCTCACCGTGGTTCCGACACTTCGCTGGCGAACAAAGCACGACTACGACAACGTCGCATCAGGCATTCCGACGCACAGCATCGTCGCAATCGCCACCTACGGCTCCCGCCGAGACCCTGAATTGCGGACTGAATTCGAAAGAGGTCTGCCGGCAATGGTCGAGCGCCTGGAGCCCTGTGTCGTTCTCGTGTTCGGAAGCACGAAGGCCAGAGTCTTCGCCCAACTCGCCGGACGAACCGAATTCATCGAATACCTACCGCCCATGGCAGCAAGGCGCGACGCGCGTCCAGAGAAGTCGATTCCCGACCAGCCTTCTCTCTTCGAGGTAGCGTGATCTACGTTCGTCAGTGACCAGGCCGTCGAGGTCTAGCTACTCGTCGCGAAAGTGTGCGAGGGGGGTTCACGATGTGAACCCCCAGGGGGTCCAACGGGGGTCCAGAAGTGGTCGTTTGTGAGGGGAACATGGTGACCATGCAACGAAATGGTCGTGACCTCCCCGCGTCTCCCCGCTACCAAATTGAACGTTCAACTAAATTGAACGGCACGACCGAGGTCCCTGAGAAATCAGGGGCCTTCGTCGTTTCGGCGGTCCGCGCAGGGCGATCGAAAATGAACTCACGTCGTATCAACGGCGTGACCCCCTCGGTACCTCGCATTCTGAGTGGGATGACTGAACCGACTGAGCCGGGCGGCCCATGACGCCGAGCTTGAGACAACTGTGGCCTCGACTGTTCATTGGGACCGCACTGTGAAGCGTCAACTCGATCGACAGCAGTCCCTACGGCGGGCCAGGCCACGCTGATGAAGTGGATGCGGCGTGGGTCAGGACGTAATCAGTGCCGCACAACAGGTAGCGTCAGGGTGAAGTCACAGCCTTGTTGAGGGAGGTTGACGACATGGAGTGACCCGCCTTGCGCGAGGGCCAGGCCTCGTGCAATGGCGAGCCCGAGTCCGTGGTGTCCGCTGTGTCCTCGGGCTGTGTCACCGCGCCACAGCCGGTCGAACACGTGAGGCAGATCGTCCGCTGCGATGCCGCTCCCGGTGTCGGTCACGTGGACGTCTACGGCAGCATCGTTCGACTCAATGCGGACGGCGACCGTACCTCCTCTGGGCGTGTGTCGAAGGGCGTTGTCGAGCAGGTTGCCAAGGATCTGCGCGGTTCGATCCGGATCGATGACGACCTCGCCGCACTCCCCGAGTCTGGTGAGGGTGATACCCATCGCAACAGCCTGCACGCGCCGCGCATCGAGGGCCGAGTCGACCACTGCTGCGAGGTCGACGGGCTGTGGGTGCATCCGCAGGGTTCCCTCATCGAGGCTGGCGACCACGGCGAGGTCCTCGACCAGGGTGGACAGCCGCTCGGTGTCGGAATCGAGTGTCGACAGGTTCGACGGCGTGAGCTCGAGTAGGCCGTCGTCGAAGGCATCGAGGTGGTTGCGGATGTTGGTGAGCGGCGAGCGCAGTTCATGTGCGATGTCTGCAGTTAGCTGCCGTCGACGTAGTTCTCCTGCCTGCAATTCAGCCGCCATCTCATTGACGCCGGTCGCCAGGGTCGCGATCTCCGGTGGGGAGGTGACCTGTGCGCGTGCGCCGAGGTCGCCTTCGCGTATCGCCTCCACAGCCTCGCCCACTGTCGCCAGGGGTCTGGTAAGGCCCCGCGCCAGCGGAATGGCGAGGAGTCCGCTTGCCAGCACGATGACGGTTGCGACCGCGAACCAGACTGGCAACGGCGTGCTCACGGCAAGTGTGGAGCCGATGTAGACCATGGCCGGCTCAGGGCGCGGCTCGAGAGCGCCGATCAGAGGCGGCACCGGCCCGGACCCCGTGTCGACGAACACGGCGCCGTCTGGGCTCGTGATGACGATTCGCACATCGTAAGTTCGCGCCAACCCCTCCGCGGTGGCAGTCGTGCCCTCCCACGATGCCGTCGCGGTGCCGGCTTCGTTCAGGTCCTTCACGATGCCAGCATGGATGTCCGTCTCGTGCCGTTGTAGGGCGGAGTCGAGCACCTGCTGGCTTGTCAGCGTCATCACGAAGGCCGCCACCGCCACTCCCGCCATCGATAGCACGGAGACCAGTACGGCCACGCGGGCCGCGAGGGAGATCTTCATGGCGCCTTGTATCCCACACCGACCACTGTGGCCACATACCGTGGCTGGCTAGCGTCGTCCTCGAGTTTGCGCCTGATGTTTCGCACGTGGGTGTCGATGGTGCGCTCGAGTCCCACGCCGCCATAGGCGGTCACGCAGTCGATGAGTTCCGCTCGCGTCCAGACGCGACCGGGGCGTTCGAGCAGCGCCGCCAGGATCTCGAACTCAGACGCCGTCAGGGTCACGAGAGTCGGACCACGCATGACAGTGCGCCGCTCCCGATCGATCGTGAGGTCGTCGTAACTCTGCTCTGTCGTCTCGGGCTTCTGCGCGACGCGGCGACGGATCGCCGCCCGCATTCGAGCCATCAGCTCGCGCGGCCGGTACGGCTTGACCAGGTAGTCGTCAGCACCTTCATCGAGCCCGGCCGTGATGTCGTCTTCTGCACCACGCGCAGTGACCATGATGATGGGAACGTCGCTCTCCTGGCGGATCACTCGACAGACGTCACGTCCGCTTAGCGAGGGGAGCATGAGATCGAGCAGGACAGCCACGGGATCATGCTGGCGCACGGCCGAGATTGCGGCCGGTCCGTCCGCTGCCTCAACCACTGAGTAGCCCTCGTCCTCGAGGTACAGACGCAAAATCCTGCGCTGGGCGGGGTCGTCCTCGACCACCACGACGCAGCCGTTCATCCCCGCCTACCTCACTTCTCCTGGGTTCAGTGATTGTGCCACCCCGCCGAAGCCCCCTATCGGCCGTCAGCGGGGTGGCACGCACCCGAACTTCTTTCGAAACTGACCGCTCTACTTGGCGGCGGCGGCTTCGGCGGCGTCCTTGGCGGCGTTCATTGCGGCGATCTGCTCATCGGACAGTGCCGGCTTGGGGGCTTCGGCGGCGGCTTCGGCGGCGTCCTTGGCGGCGTTCATTGTGGCGATCTGTTCGTCGGACAGTGACGGCTTGGGGGCGTCGACCGAAGTGACCACGCTGTGTGTCGTTGTCTGCCCGGTCTCGGTCGCGCTCGCCGCGTTGGAGGCGCCGATGGCGACAGCTACCAACGTGGCAGCCCCAGCGATGGTGATCGCGAGTGTGGTCTTTCTGTTCATGGTTGTCTCCTTTGAGTGATCGTTTTTTGACGCAAAGTGAGCGTCACAGATCTGTGTCAATATGAGATGAAGATGAGAATGAGATCCGAAGGCGGATTTGGCGTCGAGATTTGGTGGCCTGGATCGCTGAGGGTGGGCTCTCGCGCAGTCACCGGGGGAGTTTCGGATCCGAGGCGTGTTCATCACCGACACTGCTCTGGCACGGGTCTAAGGCGAACCAGGGACACCGCTTGACATTCTGAACGTATTCAGAATACTTGGATTCATGAGCACCAGCGTGATCCATCGAAGCGTGCAGTCATCGGAACTATCTCGGAATTCGGCTGCCGTGTTCGCGGCGGCTGAAGAGGGCCCGGTCGACATCACCCGCCGTGATGGGGCGGATTTCGTGCTGACCCTGGCCAGTGATGTTGCCCGGGAGCGTCGCGCGGTGGAGATTGCGGCGAGCCTGGTGGGTGCGTCCTTGTCGGAGGAGGGTGCATCGTTGGCGGATCGATTGCGCCTGCCGTTTCCCTGGGTGGAGTTTTTGTCCGCTGAGGCACGGAAACGTTTCGCGGAAGAAATCGTGTCTGTCACGCGCGCCTGCGCGGCGGTCGGTGAATTCACGCGGCTGCTCGTGGTGTTCGAAGCGTGGCGATCGTCCGCTGAGGCCATCGCTCACGGGTTCACGGCTGACGAAGACCTGGAATGGCTCGACGAGCCCGAGACGGTCAAGAAGCCGCGCAAGCGGTGAGCAAGCGCGTCGAACGTGTAAACCAGCCGCTGAAGAAGGCCGAGTTCGAGATCCGGTTCGCGACCCGAGAAGCCGAGAAGGGCTGGACGGACCTACTCGCGACGACGAGAAACTCGGTGGTAGCTGCGTGGGAGTACTTGACGGCGACGCCCCTGGCGCAGACGGAGCGAAACCATCCCATGCGGGTTGAGCTCGAGTTCATCGTGCGGGACGGGAATCGATATCCGCGATGGCAGCACGAGTTGCCCGGCGGCGCCCGGATCTGGTTCTACGTTGACGAGAGCATCGTGTGGCTAGTGGATGTACACACTCGGCATCCGAATCAGACGAAGTGACGCAGGATTCGAAGGTGTGCGAGGGGGGTTCACGAAGGGAACACCCCAGGGGGTCCAAGGGGGTCCGGAAGTGGCTGTTCCCAGCTACTGGTTGGTTCGCCGACCGCGCAGTTATGAACTCGATGACTGCCCGGTCGGCGTTTTGCTTTCGGCCCTCTGCAGGCGCCAGCGTCCCCTCGGTGGGGCGACTGCGAGCCTTGCGGGATGACGAATATCCGTGCCTGGTCCGCGAGTCAGGGTCCCGTTCGGATTCCAGGAGCCAATGGAAAGTCGGAGATTGGCGGTAGATTCGGGGCTATGAGCCAGGTCTTCGTCGCTAGCGCCGCCGGGTCGGCGCGTGCTCTCGTGGACTCTGGCAGTCAGGGCAGCGAGGCCTTGTGGCGCTTCGGAGTGCTGCAGCTTCTGGATGACTACGACTCGGTCCTTCGCCGCGACGGCGTGGCGGTGGCCGCCAGGGTGTTTGCTGATGAGCCATCGCCGACCGGTCATTTAGGCCTCGATGCCGCTTATGCGGCCTTGGCTTGCTGGCTCGCCCATCGCGACGGATGGCAAGCGCCCGGCTGGGCTCGTGATCCTGACCGTGTCGCGCGCCCGTGGTGGTTCGTCTCCGACTCCGCCTATGGCAGGGCATGGGCTCTCGCGCAGTCACCGGGGGAGTTTCGAATCCGAGGCGTATTCATCACCGACACTGCTCTGGCTCGGGTATGACAGCGTTCGGGCGCGAGCGCATCGAAGAACTCCTGCACGCGCTCGATCGTGCACTTGCCCGTCGAGGCGCGACGGCAGACGTCTACCTCGTGGGTGGGGCAGCAATCGCACTGTCCTTCGATGCAGCCCGCACCACTCGTGACCTGGACGCAGTGTTCGCGCCCACCACGGAAGTGCGGGCGGCCGCCACGGAAGTAGCTGAGGACTTCGACCTGCCTGAGGATTGGCTCAATGATGCAGTGAAAGGGTTCGTCCCGCCTACCACGGACACGCAGCAGGTTGTGGTCTACGAATCAGTGCACCTACGAGTCTGCACGGCCGGGCTTGAGCACCTTCTCGCCATGAAGATCGCCGCGGCGCGCGTCGAGCAGGATCGCGGCGATCTTGAGCTATTGGTTCACGCTCTCGAGATCTCCTCCGTGGAGCAAGCCCTGGACATTGCCATCACGTGCCTCGGTCCCGGGTACCCCATTCCACCCCGCGCGCAGTATCTCCTTGACGAAATCCTCGAAGGCGGCGGCATCCCTCCGAGGACGGCGCCCTGGGCAGGCTCCAGCGCTCCCGAATCACAGCTGTCACAGACCTTTGACCCGCCGTCTCGGCTCGACGGCCCCTCCTTGTCATGAAACGGACGAAGGTGTGCGAGGGGGGTCCACGATGTGAACACCCAGGGGGGGTCCAACGGGGGTCCAGAAGTGGTCGTTTGTGAGGGGAACATGGTGACCACGCAACTCGATGGCCGTGACCTCCCTGCGTCTCCCCGCTACTAACCAAGTGGCACAAGGCCTCCCGACCGGGGGGCCTTGTCCCATTTCACCCCGGTTTAGTGACCCCTCGCGGAGGAGTTTATTGGCGGTTTATTGGCGTTGTACGGATAGCGTCGGACGCGTCCGCTGATGCCCGTTATCCCTGGGCGGCAGCTCCTGGTGTTCGAGTCGGTGTCTGTCACTGTGTTCAACGGCATGAGGTCGCTCGGTACCTCGCAATCTGAGCCTGTGGAGGAACCCCGTTCGGCTCCTGAAGCGGTGATATCATCGTTGGTATGTCGTGGGGTTCGGTGGAGCTTGAGCCGGAGGTCCGGGACTGGCTTGAAGGGCTCACGGGTGCCCACTTCGGTCATGCACCGTTCTACATCCACCCGCTTGAGGAGCAGTGATGGCACGCACATCGTGGGAAGACCTGAAGGCCGCCCGTGCAGGCGACTCCGCAGTCGAGGCCGCCTATGCGGCAGCCAAGCTTGCCTTCGAGCTGGGGGAGCAAGTGCGCGGCCTGCGCGAGGAGCGCGGCTGGAGCCAGCGCGACCTCGCCACGTTCACCGGTATGTCGCAGCCGGCCATCGCACGCTTTGAGGCTGGCGGAACGACACCGACGCTGCCCATCCTCGAGCGCATCGCGAATGCGTTCGATACGACGCTGTCCATCGAGCTCAAGCCCAAGGCTGTCGCCTGAGTTTCTGGTGCTTTCGCTGGACCGAGTTGGCCCGACAGATGTCGAAATCGTGGACTACCACTAG
>JBJSWO010000170.1:0-17494 GCA_046085905.1 Actinomycetes bacterium
AACGACATCCTCGAATTCCAGACCGTGATCTGCGAGATCCTTGATGATCGGCGGGCGAATCCGCGTGAGGATCTCCTGAGCCAGCTCGTCACGTCGGAGGAAGGCGAGACTCCGCTCACCAACCAGGAGCTCGTCTGGCTCGTGCGCGAACTCATCGTCGCGGGCAATGAGACCACGATTCGCTCACTCGGAGAGATCCTCTGCCATCTCGACGAGATGCGCGCCAGCGATCCGCAGATCTGGGACCGCATCCGAGATGACGAGGCCTTCCGCAAGGGCGTTGTCGAGGAGGGCATCCGCATGGCTGCGCCGGTCATGGGTCTCTGGCGCCGCGTGACTCGCGACGTCGACTTCCATGGCGTGCACCTGCCCGCCGAGAGCACGGTGTTCCTCGCCTATAGCTCGGCGAACCGCGATGAGTCGGTCTTCCCCGATGCCGACACCTTCGATCCACTGCGCGAGAACGTCAAGGAGCATCTCTCCTTCGGTCATGGCATTCACGTGTGCGTCGGCGCAGGTCTCGCGCGCATCGAGGCCTCATCTGCCCTGCGAGCACTTGCCGAGAATGTCACCGCACTCGAGGTCGTCGATCGATCCGCTCTGCGCTACGGCCCGAGCTACGGCCTGCGCGGCTTGCTCGAACTGCCCGTGCGAGTGGTGCACCGTTGACCCCGGGAGAGCTCGTCACTGCACTCGTGCGCGCCTGCGAGGCGCGTGATCTCGACCGCGTGTGCTCCCTGGTGACCGATGACATCGAGTACGACAACGTGCCGATGGGCAAGGTCTACGGCCCTGAAGGCGTGCGCAAGGTCCTGAGCGCAGGCGTCACTCAGGAGGCCACCGACATCGAGTGGCGGGTGCTCGAGCAGATCGAGCAGGGTGACATCGTCATGAATGAGCGCGTCGACTGCTTCCTGGTCAATGGCAGCTGGATCGAGATCCCGATCGCGGCCGTGTTCAAGGTGCGCGACGGCAGGATCTGCCTGTGGCGCGACTACTTCGATCTCGACACGTATCGCAAGCAGCGCGCCGCGCAGTGACTACTTCTGCTTCTCGCTGATCTTTCGGAACACCGGCCGGGGCAGGTTCTTCATGACCCCCATGACGTACATCAGCGGGCCCGGCGCATAGACGGTCTCCTTGCCCTTGCGCAACGCCTTCACGATGATCTCGGCGACATCCTGCGGGTTGGTCGTCATCGGGGCTTCCGGGAGACCGGCTGTCATGCGCGTGCGCACGAAGCCGGGGCGCACGACGAGAACCGAGGCACCGGAGCCGTGCAGGGCATCGCCGAGGCCCTGGGCGAAGGCATCGAGACCGGCCTTGGTCGATCCGTACACATAGTTCGCGCGACGCGCGCGATCGGCGGCGACACTCGAGAGCACGACGAGCGCGCCATGCCCCTGCTGGCGAAGACGGCGAGCCACATGAAGGCCGACACTCACCGCACCCGTGTAGTTGGTGGTAGCCACCTCGACGGCAAGGCTCGGATCAGCCTCGGCCGCATCCTGATCGCCGAGCACGCCGAAGGCGAGGATGACGAGATCGATATCGCCCGCGTCGAAGACAGCGTCGATCACGCCGCGATGGGAGTCAGTTGCGGTCGCATCGAAGTCGACGGCTTCGACACCGCTGACGCCCAGTGCCGTCAGCGACTCGACAGCCGCATGGCGCGCGGCATTCGGACGACCGGCCAGCAGGACCCGGCGCAGGCGGTTGCGCGGAAGTGCCTTGACCGTCTCGAGGGCGATCTCACTGCTGCCGCCGAGCACCAGAACCGACTGCGGCTCGCCGAGTGCGTCCATCATGTGATCTCCCTGAGTTGATGTTGCGTCGTTGTGCGTTCGATGAGCTAGAGCGAGAGGCGGCGTGCGAGGTCGGAGGTGAAGATGCCGCGCGGATCCATCTGGTCGCGCACGCCCTGCCACTCGGCCAGGCGCGGGTACGTCTGCGCCACCATCTCGGGTGACTGCCGGGAGTCCTTGGCGAAGTAGAGACGTCCGCCGCTGGCCGCGACGAGACCATCGATCTCGTCGAGCACGGCACCCAGGCCCTCGACTCGAGCGGGCACATCCGCAGCGAGAGTCCAGCCCGGCTGCGGGAACGAGAGTGGGGCGGGGTTCGCCGCACCGAAGCGCTTCAGCACGGTGAGGAAGCTGGGTGCACCGACCTCGCGCAGGCGACGCAGCGCGTAGTCGACGAGGTAGCCCGCCGAGTCGGGCACGACGAACTGGTACTGGATGAAGCCGCCCGGGCCGTAGACGCGATTCCACTCCTGCACGCCATCGAGCGGATGGAAGAACTCGCCGATGGGCTGCAGTTCGCCCTGCCGGCTCTTGGGTGCCTTGCGGAACCAGGCCTCGTTGAAGGCGCGCACCGTGAACTTGTTGAGCAGGCCGGAGGGAATGAACGGCGGTGCTGTCGCCACGATCTTCGGCTCGTAGGCGAGCGGAGTCAGCGCCTGCTGCGCATCGAGCTGCGAGGACGGGGCGTGATCGCCGCGCGTGATGACGCCGCGACCCGAAGGAGACACTGAGTCGATCCAGGCGACGCTGTACCGATACTTGTCATCGTTCTCGACCATGCTCGCCATGACCGAGTCGAGATCGGCGCAGCGCACGGTGTCGACGCTGATGAGCGAGCTCGTGATCGGGATGAGGTCGAAGGTGGCCTTCGTGACGACGCCGGTCAAGCCCATGCCGCCGATGGTGGCCCAGAAGTGCTCGGCCTTGCGAGTGGGCGCGAGATCCTCGACGCGTCCGTGGCCGGTGACGAGGTCGAGTGCGTGCACGTGCGAGCCGAAGCTGCCCTCGACGTGATGGTTCTTGCCGTGCACGTCGGCGGCGATGGCACCGCCTACCGTGATCATGCGCGTGCCCGCCGTGACCGGCACGAAGTAGCCCGCCGGCACCAAGGTCTTGAGGAGGGAGTCGATGCTGGCGCCTGCACCCGCAGTGACCGTGCCGTGCACGGTGTCGAGGTCGACGGAATCGAAGGCGCTCATGTCGAGCACGGTTCCGCCGCCGGCCTGCGCGGCATCGCCGTACGAGCGGCCGAGACCGCGCGCGAGAATCCCGCGCTCGCCTGCCTTGGCGACCAGATCGCGCACTTCGTCGACCGAGCCGGGCTTCACGACGTGCGCCATGCTCGGAGCCGTGCGGCCCCAGCCGGTGAGCAGCTTCTCGTTGTCATCGCGCTTGAGCGGATTCACGAGTGCTGCGGACTTCTTCGCTGACTTGGCGGCCATGTCAGACTCCCAGCGCGCCGAGGCCGAAGAGGATGATCCAGGCAAGCCCGAGTACCTGGAGCACTCGATCGCGCAGCACGGCATCCTCGGGTGCCTCGCCGTCGCCGTTGTCGATCACGACGGCGTACCGCAGGATCGCGAGCACGAACGGCACGATGCTCCACTCGGCCCAGGGCAGGCTCGCCGGCTGTCCGGCGACATCGAATGCCCATAGGCAGTAGGCGCTGATGGTCACCGCTGCTGCAGTGCCCCAGACGAAACGCAGGTAGCCGGGCGTGTAACCCGCAAGGCTCTTTCGCTGGTTTGCTGCCGTGCCGTCGCCCGTGGCATTCGCTGCCTGAAGCTCGCTGGCCCGCTTGCCCGCGGCCATGAACAGCGAGCCGAAACCGGCCACGATGAGGAACCACTGAGAGATCGGGAGATTCGAGGCGACGCCACCGGCGATCGCGCGTAGCAGGAACCCCATGGCAAGCAGCGCGAGCTCGATGACGGGCTCGTGCTTGAGGAACATCGAGTAGGCGAGCGTGAAGACGAAGTACACGATCACCACGGCCGCGAGCTCCGGGCGCACGGTTGCGGAGATCGCGAGAGCCAGCAATGCGAGCACGAGTGCTTCGATGATGGCGGCTGTGCGCGAAAGCTGACCGGCGGGAATCGGACGCGCGCGCTTGGTCGGGTGCTGCTGATCGGCAGGAATGTCGCGCAGGTCGTTGATGATGTAGGTCGAGCTCGAGATCAGGCAGAAGGCGACGAAGGCGACGAGCGACGGAATGAGAACGTCAGGCTCGAAGATCGATCCGGCCGCGAGCGGCGCGGCGAAGACGAGAACATTCTTCAGCCATTGACGCGGTCGCATCGCGACCACTGCGGCGCGAGCCAGCGAACGATGGGGGATCTCACTCACTGCGGTCAACGGAAGCCCCCGGTTCGGAATCCCCGACGATGCGAGCGAGCTGCGGTACGACGAGTGCCCAGGTGATCGCGTGCATGAGCAGCAGGAGGATGCGCGACGACCAGCCGATGGGCTGGGCCAGCGGCCCGTAGGCACTCGCGATGGCGAGTGCGGTGCCGATCCAGAACACGAGACGACCGCCATGAGCTCGGCCGCGCAGTAAAGAGGAGAGCAGGGCGGCTACGTAAGCGACGACCAGGGGCATGAGCAGCACGGCGAACCACTGGATCGGTGCCATCGAGCCATCGGGCTGCTCAACCACGAAGCTCACGTGGGCCAGGTGGCCGATGCCGAAGACGAGCAGACTGAGCAGGCCGGACCAGACGCCGGTGACCGTGGCCGCATAGATCAGAAAGCGGAGTCGGGGGTTCGCCGCGCGAGGCGGAGCCACCGGGGTCACCGAGGTGCTCCAGGACGCGGTCATGGGGACATTGTTCCCGAGACAGGGGGCAAAGCCAGTTCCCTGCTTTCCCGTAGTGCTTGCAATGGCAACCAAAGCGGGGCATCATATTGTTACTGGCGAGTAACCACGATAGAGGAATGGCAATGTCCCACTACAAGAGCAATGTCCGCGATCTCGAGTTCAACCTCTTCGAGGTCTTCGGCGCCGGTGAGCGCATGGGCTCGGGCCCCTATGCCGAGATGGACGTCGACACCGCCCGCGAGATCCTCCACGAGGTCGACCGCCTGGCCACCGGTCCCCTGGCCGAGTCCTTCGCCGAGGCCGACCGCACTCCCCCCGTCTACGACCCGGTCACCAAGACCGTCGTGATGCCCGAGGGCTTCAAGAAGAGCTTCAAGGCACTCATGGACTCCGAATGGTGGCGCCTCGACCTGCCTGAGCACCTCGGTGGCACGGGTGCGCCGCCGTCACTTCGCTGGGCTGCGAGCGAGCTGCTGCTCGGCGCTAACCCCGCCGCCTTCATGTTCATGTCGGGTCCCGGATTCGCCAGCATCGTCGACAGTCTCGGCAATGCCGACCAGAAGCGCTGGGCGCAGTTGATGATCGACAACGGCTGGGGCGCCACCATGGTGCTCACCGAGCCCGATGCCGGCTCCGATGTCGGTGTCGGTCGCACGAAGGCAATCGACAACGGCGACGGAACGTGGCGCATCGAGGGTGTCAAGCGCTTCATCACGTCGGGTGAGCACGACATGACCGACAACATCGTTCATCTCGTTCTCGCGCGCCCCGAGGGCGCAGGCCCCGGCACCAAGGGACTGTCGCTCTTCCTGGTTCCCAAGTACTTCGTGGACCTCGAGACCGGCGAGATACAGGGGCGCAATGGCGTGTACGCCACGAACGTCGAGAAGAAGATGGGCCTGAAGGTCTCGACCACGTGCGAGATGACCTTCGGCGAGAAGGAGCCGGCCATCGGCTGGCTTATTGGCGACGTTCATGACGGTATCGCGCAGATGTTCAAGGTCATCGAGTATGCGCGAATGATGGTGGGTACGAAGGCCATTGCGACTCTCTCCACCGGCTACCTCAATGCACTCGACTATGCGAAGACTCGCGTGCAGGGCGCCGACCTCACCATGCAGATGGACAAGACCGCTCCGCGCGTCACCATTACCCATCATCCCGACGTGCGCCGCAGCCTGATGCTGCAGAAGTCATATGCCGAGGGCATGCGCGCGCTCATTGCCTACACGGCCTACTGGCAGGACATGGTCGAGATGGCCGAGGCCGGCAATGCTGACGTCGATCTCGACATGGCGGTTCGCATCAACGACCTCATGCTGCCGATCGTCAAGGGCGTCGGCTCCGAGCGCTCGTACGAGATGCTGGCTGTCGCTCTGCAGACCTATGGCGGCAGCGGCTTCCTGCAGGACTACCCGGCAGAGCAGTACATCCGCGATGCCAAGATCGACACTCTTTACGAGGGCACCACGGCGATCCAGGGTCTCGACTTCTTCTTCCGCAAGATGGTCAAGGATCAGTTCAAGGCGCTGTTCTTCATCGCCACGCAGATCACCGAAACAGTCAAGGGCGATGACGGCTCGGGCACGTTCGCCGTCGAGCGCGAGCTGCTCGGCAAGGCACTCGAGGATGTCCAGGCGATCGTCGGAGTCATGGGCCAGTGGGCCATGGCCGCTCAGGCCAGCCCGGAGGAGATCTACCGCGTCGGCCTGAACACCACGCGTCTGCTCATGGCGTCCGGTGACCTCATGATCGGCTGGCTGCTGATGCGTCAGGCAGAGGTTGCCACGGCAGCTCTCAAGGGCGAGGTATCCGAACGTGATCGCCTCTTCTACGAGGGCAAGATCGAGACCGCTCGCTGGTTCGCGCGCAACCGACTTCCCCTGCTCAGTGGTGAGCGTGCAGTGGCGGAGGCAACCACCCTCGACGTGATGGAGCTGGCAGAAGACTCCTTCTGATCAATTCCCCGCGAGACCTATGATCGGAAGCGATGAAGCGCTCCCCGATCACCCTGCTTGCCCCGGCACTGATCGTGCTGGCGGTGGCGGCGATGGTCGTCGGCCTCGTCATCAGTGGCAGCGCATACGAGGCACCGCCTGCAGGCATTCCCGATGTCGGCGGCCTGATCGGCTGGGGCACTCCGGTCGTGCGCACTCTGACCGACATCGCAGCCGTGGTCACCATCGGCTTCCTGCTCGCCGCTGTCGTACTTGATCCATCGGGCAAGGACGGCACGGTTTCGCGGGCCGGACGCACCGACCTCGTTCGCGCGGCTGTCGCGGCGTTCGTCTGGGCGGTGCTCGCACTCGTGCAGAGCGTGTTCGTCGTCGGCAATGTTCTCGGACTGCAGCTCTCGGAGGCGATCAGTCCTGATGTCCTCACCACGTATGCCTTTGACCTGCCGACAACTCGAGCGCTCTTCGGGATGGCAATCCTCGCCCTGGTGATCTCGGCGGCATGTGCCGCGACCTTCACGGTCGGATCGGGTGCCGCGTGGCTGATTCTGGCTCTGCTCGCCGCGATACTTCCCGCCCTCGGCGGTCATGCAGCAGGCCTCGGTGATCACGCCCTCGCGATGACCTCAGGTGCCGCTCACATAGCGGCAGCCACTTTGTGGATCGGCGGCCTCCTCGCACTGGCCCTGCATGCCCTTCGTGGCGACATTTCGTTGACGCGATCGATTCAGAGATTCGGCATCATCGCGGGCAGCAGCATTGTTCTGTTGGCCGTGAGCGGCGTTGCCAATGCCTATACGCGTCTCGAGACACTCGACCAGATCCTCACCACGGGCTACGGGCAGCTCGTGTTGATCAAGTCGGCCCTAATCGTGGTGCTCGGAGTCATCGCACTGCTCATTCGTCGTCGCATCTCCTCGACCACCGGAACCAGGTCAGGCAGGTCAGTGTTCGCGCGCATCGCCGGCCTTGAGCTCACCGTCATGGCGATCTCGCTCGGAATCGGCGTCGCGCTCTCGCAGAGTGCACCGCCGCGCCTCACCGTCGAACTGCCGACATATGGCGAGTCACTCCTCGGCTACCGGTATCCGGAGTCACCCACGGTCACATCGGTGCTCGGCGGATTCCATCTCGAGCCGTTCTTCTTCGCCATGGTGCTCATCGCGGGTGGTCTCTACTTCGGCGGGCTAAGGCGGCTGCGCAAGCGCGGTGACTCCTGGCCACTGGGCCGTTCGATCAGCTGGTTCCTCGGACTCATCGTCGTGCTGTGGTGCACCAACGGCGGTATCTCGATGTATGCGAGCGTCAGCGTCGGCATGCACATGCTGCAGCACATGACCCTGACGATGCTCGCACCGATCCTCCTGGTCATGGGAGCACCGGCCACGCTCGCGCTGCGCGCCCTGAAGCCGTCAACCGGCCCGGAGCGCGGCCCGCGCGAATGGCTGATGTGGTTCCTGCATAGCTGGATCACGCGAATCCTGACGAACCCGTTCTACGTGTTCGTCGTCTACGTGCTGGGGCTGTACGGGCTATACCTGACGCCGGCCTTCGGCTGGCTGATGGGCAGTCACGTCGGGCACATCGTCATGGAATCGCACTTCCTCTTCTCCGGCTATCTCTTCTACTGGGTGATCATCGGCATCGATCCCAGGCCGCGTCCTCTGCCCTACTGGGGTCGACTGCTTCTGCTCCTTCTCTCCATGTCGGTGCACGCGTTCTTCGCGGTGATCCTGATGATGGGCACGACGCCCATTGCACCCGAGTGGTACGGCATCGTGCGACCTGACTGGATCACCGATCCACTCGCCGATTCCCTCAACGGCGGTCAGGTGGCCTGGGGCATTGCGGAGATCCCGAGCATGATCGTCCTGCTCGCCATCGCCTTCCAGTGGTCGCGGAGTGACGATCGAGAGGCAAAGCGCAAGGATCGCCAGGCGGATCGCGACGGTGACGCCGAGCTCAATGCGTACAACGATCGACTGGCGCGTCTGGCCGAGCGTGACAACCGCTAGAGCAGTCACTGCACTCTGCTTTGCCCTGAGTGCACTCATTCTCGCTCCGTCTGCGGCGGCAGCCACGCCCGCGGATCTACCCGGTGTCTCGGACTCCGAGCAGGTCATCGTGGTCACGAGTACCGACTTCCGATCAACTCGCGCACGTCTGAGCGCGTACGAGAAGCAGGACGATGGACGTTGGCTTGCCGTGACGACTGATGTGCCCGCATTCGTCGGTGCGCGCGGAATCGTCCCGGGCGCGAAGAGACGCCAGGGCACGAATACGACCCCCGCGGGCACCTACGCGATCACCTCGGCTTTCGGGCGGAAGCCGAATCCGGGTACGACGCTGCCCTATGTCCATGTCGATCGCGATGACGCCTGGACATACAACCCTCAGGTACCCGGCACCTACAACCTCTTCCAATCAGCGCCCGTGAGCTGGGCGTCCTACGGAAGGTACGTCGAGCACCTCTGGAAACTAGGGCCCCAATACGACTACGTCGCTGTTCTCGATTACAACGAGCCGCCTGGTCCTGTCACCACTGACAGTCGAGGCATTCGCCGCGCAAGCACTCCGGCCGACACGCGAGCCGGTGGCGGAATCTTCCTGCACGTGTCGAAGGGCGAGCCCACGGCAGGCTGCATCTCTATCCGCGAGGGCGCGATGCGCAGAATCATGGACTGGCTCGATGCGGGCAAGCGACCCGTCATCGTGATCGGCAAGGCCGACGCATTGGCCGTCGGCTAGATCAGCTCGGTTCCGATACGAATATCGGCAAGGGCCGGAAATGCCTCGCGCCATCGACCCGGCTCTGCTGCATCAATCTCCGCATACAGGATCTCCTCTGACTCACCCGCCTGAGCGATCACCACGCCACGCGGATCGATGACGACGGAATGACCGCCCAGCACGACACCGTCAGCGCCTTGGGTGCCGACCTCATTGCAGGCAATCACCCACGCTTGATCCTCGATAGCCCGGGCACGCGTGAGGACATCCCAGTGCTCGATTCGCGATAGCGGCCAGCCGGATGACACCAGGAATGCAGTCGCACCACCCTCGGTCAGTGCGCGGAAGAGCTCCGGGAATCGCAGGTCGTAGCAGGTGGCCAGGCCGGTGACGCCGAGAGGCGTGTCGATGACAACGAGCTGCTCACCACCGGACATCACGGTGCGCTCACCGTCGGCGAAGCCAAACAGGTGAATCTTCCGGTAGGTGGTGACGAGAATGCCCTGCGGATCCAGGAGCACGCACGTGTTGTGCCGGGTGCCGTCTGGCAAAAGCTCGGCAAGGGAGCCTCCGTGAATCCAGATGCCCAGCTCAGCCGCGAGCTGCGCGAGCGTGGTGACGAGTGCGCCATCTATCGGCTCAGCGCCTTCGCGAGCAGCCGGAAGATCGAATGCGCAGGTGCTCCATAGCTCGGGCAGAACGACGAGATCAGCACGAGGCGCAGCCTCGCGAATCATGGCAACAGCGCGCTCGACGCGCGTGATGGTCGACTCGGCCGAGTCGCAGCGCAATTGGAGGAGAGCCACGCGAGTTGCCATGGGTCGAGCCTACGACGTGTCGATGCTGATGGACTACGAACTACTCTGGGCGCATGACGACCTTCGACGAGCTCGTGGCCATTGACTGCGGCGTGCTCGACGACGCCGCTGACCTGGGCGCGAGCCTGACTACCGAGCAGTGGCACGCGCCCACGGCATGCACCGGCTGGACAGTCGCCGACATGATCGCTCATCTGATCGACATCGAGCAGGTCCTGCTCGGTGATGCTCGCCCGCTGCAGGAGCCCGACTGGGCCGCGCTCCCCTGGGTCGACCGCGACCTCAGCCGCTTCACGGAGGTGGGAGTCGATGCTCGTCGCGCGACACCGCAGGCAGCAGTCATCGCCGAGCTGCGCGACACCACTGAGCGACGCATGGCCCAACTCGAAGCCGGACCGCACGAACTCGACACCCTCGTGCCGGGCTTCTTCGGCAAGCAGACTCCGCTCGGACGTCAGCTCAGCCGGCGAATACTCGACTCCTGGGTGCACCTTCAGGACATGCGGATGGCCCTGGGTATCCACGAGGGCTGGGACTCCGTCGCAGCGCGTGTCACGCGCGGCCAGTTGATCGACGGGGTTGAGCATGCGTGGTCGGCCATGGAGACAGGGCCCCTCGACGCGATCTGCCTGATCCTCACGGACATCGGGGAGACCATCGCACTGGGCAACTCGCCCGAGACCACCACGATCTCGATGACATGGCCCGATTTCTTCGCTCGCGCCTGCGGTCGAGTCACCGTGGACGATGTCTCCTGGGGAAATCGCGTGCGCATCGACGGCAACTCTGATCTCGCCGCGCGACTTCTGTCGAGCATTGTCGTCACTCCCTGAGGCACAATCTCCACATGACCGAGGACATCCGCGTATTCCTGCTAGATGACCACGAGGTCGTGCGCCGCGGAATCGCCGACCTCATCAGCCTCGAGAAGGGCATGACTGTCGTCGGCGAGGCCGGCTCCAAGGCCGAGGCCCTCGCGCGAATCCCCGCGGCGCGCCCCGATGTCGCCATTCTCGACGTGCGGCTGCCCGACGGCACCGGCGTCGAGGTGTGCCGTGAGATCCGCTCCGCACTGCCCGATATCACGTGCCTGATGCTCACCTCGTATGCCGACGATGAGGCCCTCTTCGACGCGATCATGGCCGGTGCCTCGGGCTACGTCCTGAAGGAGATCCGCGGCAACGATCTCGTCGAAGCCGTGCGTCAGGTCGCCGCCGGGAAGTCCCTACTTGATCCTGCAGCCACCCAGCGCGTTCTCGATCGGCTTCGACAAGGCGAGCACCACGATGATCGACTCGACGGCCTCTCCGACCAGGAGCGTCGAATTCTCGGTCTCATCGGTGACGGACTGACGAATCGGCAGATCGGCGAGACCATGCACCTGGCCGAGAAGACCGTGAAGAACTACGTGTCGAGCCTGCTCGCCAAGCTCGGCATGGAACGTCGTACCCAAGCAGCAGCCCTCGCCGCCCGCATGGCCGTCGAGTCCGAACAACGCAACTGAGGAGCACCATGAAGAAGAGCGTTCCCGCACTTGCCGTCGCGGCCGGTCTCGCACTGACCGCACTCGTCGCAGGCCCCGCCCAGGCGATGGGCTCCGGCAACAACTACGCCGACTTCCAGGTGGGCGTGACCTACACCGTGTACCAGCCGACTTACACGAATGGCCTGAAGCAGACCTCGTTCAATGGTGACGCCGGGGATGCAGGCTGCTCCGCTGAGGAGACCTTTGCCTCCCTTTACGGGAACTCCAAGGGCCGCCAGTTCAGCATCACCGAGGGCAACCCGATCTGCCAGGACATCGGCCAGGGTCCGACGGTGCTCACCACGACGATCAAGGGTGCCAAGGCGACCGTCACGGCCTACTGCCCGCCGCCCGGCAACGGCTGCTCTGCGAAGGATGTCAAGAAGTGGGGCGGCCACCTCTCGGTGATCTTCCCGGCCGGCGACTCATACCTGCGCCCGACTCAGATCTGGATCGAGACCCTCAAGGGTCATTCGGTCGGTGCGAATGAGCTCGTCAAGATCGCTCAGCGGATGTACCCGATCAACGGGTAATCCGAACTGCTCTCAGTCGAGGGGCACTCGCCACACCAGGCGGGTGCCCCCTTCTGCATTCACGCGCTCAAGTTCGCACGTGCCACCGCATTCGAGGGCACGGGACATCAGGTTGGCAACACCGGAGCGACGGCCCGGCCCTGTATCGGGGATTCCCACGCCATCGTCAGTCACGGTCATGACAGCAGTGCCGTCGGAGACCTGCATGAGGACGTCGACGCGAGTCGCCTGCGCGTGCTTGGCGGCATTCATCAGGGCTTCACGGAGTACGGCTATGAGGTTGTCTGCGCACTCTGCAGAGACAGACGAGTCCACGGCACCGATGACACGCACCGCCGGATCAAAGCCGAGAACAGCGGAAGACTGTCGCACCTCGCGCAGGATGCGGCCGCGAAGCCCCGTTGCCGGGCCATCCATCGGCTCGTGCAGCGCGAAGATCGTCTGCCGGATCTCGCGGATGGTCTCGTCGAGCTCATCGACGGAGCGTTCGATTCGCTCAAGGGCGGTTTCGGGCACGTCCGCAATACGCGTGGCGCCCTGAAGCAGCATGCCCGTCGCGAAGAGTCGCTGAATCACGAGATCGTGAAGATCGCGGGCAATGCGATCGCGATCCTCGAACACCGCGAGGCGCTCATGCTCACTGCGCGCTTCCGCGAGGGTCAAGGTGACTGCCGCCTGACCGGCAAAGGTCTGGGCGAGGGCGATGGTGGCCTCGGATGCACTCTGCGCACCGCCGGCCCACAGCAGGCTCAGCACGCCGAGCACTCGTGACCCGGAGCGCATCGGCAGCAGGGCAACGTGGCTGAAGGTCTGAATCTCACCGGGTGACATGGCGATCGGCACGTTGCTGTCGCTCATGCTCGAACCGGATGCGAAGACCGCGCGCACGCGCGAGGATTCACTGACCGCAGTGCCCAGCCACGATCGCGCATGTGACTGCAGCTCGCGAATGAACTCCGGTGTGCGGTGCGATTCCTGCACGGACCATCGACTGCGAGGCAGCTCGAGCTCTGCCTCGGTGTCGTCGAAGGCGTCGGTGATCTCGATACGAAGTTCGCCGTGTGCGTCCGGCAGGGCAATGGTGGCGAAGTCGGCGCCGGCAAGTCGACGCGCGTTGCGGGCCACGAGAGTGAGCACCTCGCCCGTCTCGTCACCGCTCAGCACCGCATTGCCGATCTCGGTAATGGCGTTCTGCCACCTCTCTCGCTGACGCGAGCTCTCGTAGAGACGTGCATTCTCGATGGCCACCGCCGCGGCGGCAGCAAGTGCCATGACGGTGCGCTCGTCGTCGACCGTGAAGCCACGTCCGTCGCGCTTCTGGGTCAGGTAGAGATTGCCGAAGACCTCGCCGCGCACGCGCACGGGCACGCCCAGGAACGACTGCATCACGGGATGACCGTCGGGGAACCCCGCGGCAGACGGATGCTGCATCAGATCCTCGATGCGAATGGGTGCAGGGTGCTCGATCAACAGGCCGAGAATTCCTCGGCCGCTGGGCAACGGCCCGATGCGGGCCGCAGTCTCGGCATCGATGCCGACATGCACGAACTCCGACACAGTGCCCTGCGGGCCGAGCACGCCCAGGGCGCCGTACTCTGCGTCGACGAGATCGGCCGCCGCCTGCACGATTCGACGAAGCGTCGCACCGAGCTCAAGACCTGCCGCCACGGCCACGACTGCACTGAAGAGCCCACTGTCGACGTCATCGCGCATGTCTCATCCTCTCGCGAGGGGTGGCACCGGCACGCCGACTCCGACGGGAAGACCATCGATGAGTTCAGCCATGCTCCGCTGATCATCCTGACGGCGACGGGTCGCGGCGTACCAGCCACCAGAGCTCATGAGCTCGTCGTGAGTGCCGTGCTCAATGACCCGCCCCTGGTCGAGAACGTAGATGCGGTCGGCAGCCTCGAGCCCGGTGAGTCGATGGGTGATGAGAATCGACGTGCGACCCTGGGTCGCCGAGAGCAGGGTGAGATCGAGCTGCTCGGCTGTCTGGGCATCGAGGTGCTCGGTCGGCTCGTCGAGGATCACGAGCTCGCGCTGCGCGAGCAGCAGGCGGGCGAGCGCGACTCGCTGCTGCTGTCCGCCGGAGAGGCGCGTGCCGAAGGAGCCCACCTCGGTCTCGAGCCCCGCGGGCAGGGTGCGCACCCAGTCGGCGAGCTGCGCCTCATCGAGTGCGGCCCAGACCTGCGCTTCAGTGGCCTCGCGATGCGCGAGCCGCACATTCGCCGCGATTGTGGTGTCGAACACGTGTGAGCTCTGCTCCATCATCCCGATGCGCTCGCGAAGCAGGTCACCGTCAAGGTCACGGAACTGCGCTCCGCAGGCCACGGCACTGCCGTCGTACGGCAGGAAGCCCATGAGCACGGTCGCGAGGGTCGACTTGCCCGAGCCGCTTGGCCCGACGATCGCAATGCGCTCACCGGGAGCGATGCTCAACGAGACTCCTGCGATGGCATCGGTGCTCGCACCCGCCCATCGGGCTCGCAGGTCAGTGACCTCGAGACCACGGAACTCACCGGGACGACCCGCGGCGGCCACCGGCTCGTCGTGCGACGCCTCGTGGATGTCGGCCAGTCGCGCAGCGGAGCCGCGCAGGCGGTGGAAGGCCAGGGCCGAGCCGGGCAGGGTCTGCAGGACGTCGAAGAGCGCGAGCGGAAGCAGTGCGGCCACCGCGAGCATCACGGCAGGAAGTCGGCCATCGGCGACGGCGGGGATCGCGATGACGAGCGCGGCCACGACTGCCGCGCCCTGGAAGACGGTGCCCGTTCCGCCGCTCAGGCCGAGGGCTGCCGACTCGCGACGACCCAGGGCGGTGACACGCTCATCACGTCCTCGCAGCGATGCCAGGGCACGATCATCGGCACCGAGAACCAGTAGATCCGAGGCCGACGTCATCGAGGTCAGGGTCGCATTGGCCAGGTCGGCCTTGCCGGGAGCGAGTCGCTCCTCGGCGTGCGCAGCCGTACGACCGACGAGCCACGGCACCACGGTCAGGGCAAGCAGCACCACGATGCCGATCACGACTCCGGCTGCGGGCAGCAGCCAGACCAGGAAGGCGATGGTGCCGAGCGACACGAGAACGGCCTGCGCCCACGGAAGCACGATGCGAAGCGGCAGGTCGACGGCCGTGTCGACATCCGCGCCTAGACGCGCGATGAGATCACCGCGAGTGAAGCGCGCGAGCCCATTGGGCGTGATGGCCTCGAGGCTCTCGTACACGCTGACCCTCAGTTGCGAGAGGCCGCGGAAGGCGGCGTCGTGCCCGAGCAGTCGTTCGAGATAGCGGAATACTGCCCGGCCGAGGGCGAATGCCCGGACCATCACCGCGGCAACGCTCAGGGTCAGCACCGGTGGCATCTCGGCGGCGCGCGAGATGAGCCAGGCCGAGGTGCCGAGCAGCGCGATCGCGGAGGCGGAGGCCAGGAAGCCCACGAGGGCTGCGGCGGCGAGCTCGGTGCGTTGCGCCGACATGGCCTTCCAGAGCGCTCTCACCGGGCTCATGCGCGCACCTCCGCGCCCACGCGCACGACCTGATCGGCGATCTCGACGAGTGCGGGACGATGCGCGACCACGATCACCGTGCAGCCGCGCTGTGCCGCGTCGCGCACCGAGGCCACGACGGCATCCTCCGACTCGGTATCGAGCGCGGCACTCGGCTCATCGAGCAGCAGCACGCGCGGGCTGCGCACTAGTGCGCGTGCGATCGCGATGCGCTGGCGCTGTCCGCGCGAGAGTCCGCTGCCATCAGCGTTGAGGGTTGTCTCGATGCCACGTGGAAGGGCTGCGATCTCGACGCCGATGCCCGCATCGTCGAGTGCGCGTCGTACGTCATCATCGGATGCCTGCGGCATTCCGAGCCGCACCACCTGAGCGATGGTCGGATTCTCGTCGAGATCGGCGGCCACCAGCACGGGAGACTGCGGCACCCACCCGATCGCCGCACGCCAAGCCGCACTGTCGACCGCACCGAGCGCAGTGCCGCTTACGCGCACCTCGCCCTCGCTCGGAGACAGGAAGCCGAGAAGCACGTTGATGAGCGTCGACTTGCCGCCGCCCGAGAGACCGACGAGAGCGGTGACCGTGCCGGGCTGTGCCCTAAACGAGGTCGGCGCGAGCGCCGGTGCGTCGGAATCCGGATACGAGTAGCCCAGCTCGTCGACCTCGATAGTGACAGCGCCTTCGGGCATCGCCGCGGTTCCGCTGATCGGCAGCGGGGTCTCGAGAATCGCGAAGATTCGCTCGGCGGCGCCGAGACCCTCGGCCGCGGCGTGGAAGTGCTGGCCGACAAGGCGCAGCGGCAGGTAGGCCTCGGGCGCCAGCAGGAGGACGAAGAGCGCCACGCCGTAGGCGATCTGGCCCTCAGCGAGGCGGAGTCCGACGGACACGGCCACCAGCGCCACGGAGAGCGTGGCCAGCAACTCGAGTGCGAGCGAGGAGAGGAAGGAGATCCGCAGGACACCCATCGTCGACGTTCGATAGCGATCGCCCACTGCGGCGATCGCCTCTGCCTGTGACTTGGCGCGCCCGAAGATCTTGAGGGTGGGCAGACCGGCCACCAGGTCGAGAAAGTGGCCACTGAGCACAGCGAGGGTCTTCCACTGCCTGTCGACTCGACTCTTGGTGTACATGCCGATCAGGATCATGAAGAGCGGAATCAGCGGAATGGTGATCGCGACGATGACTGTCGAGAGGATGTCCTGGCCGAGCAGCGTCAGGAGCACCGTGACCGGGACGATGACCGCAAGCACGAGCTGCGGGAGGTAACGGGCGAAGTAGGCATCCAGCGCATCGACGCCGCGCGTGACGAGTGTCGTGACACCTGCCGGATCGGTACCCGCCGGGCCATTCGGGCCCAGGGCGAGGGCATGGGCAAGAGCCGCAGTGCGCAGTTCCTCCTTGACCGCCGCTGACGAGCGGAAGGCGGCGATCTCGGTGGCCCAGGTGAGTACGGCCCGCGCGACCATCAGTGCGGCGACGGCAAGCACGAGTCCGCCCACATCGGTAAGGGTCAGGCCATTCGCGGTGACCTCGACGATGACACCCGACAGCGCCTTGGCCTGCAGGATGACCAGGATCGCGGTGAGCACGCCGAGCAGCACCGCTATCACCATGAACCCGCGCGTACTGCGCGCGTACCGCGTCAATCGCGGATCCAGTGGTCTCACTCGCTCATTCTCCTCTCAGATGCGCATCAGGCGAACGGGCGGGACCCGTTCGCCTGATGCGCGGCGGAGGATGTGCAGATCAGCCCTTCGTCACCGCGAATCGATCATCGGAACGACCCGGTGCCGACTGCTCAGGAAT
>JBJSWO010000171.1:0-4019 GCA_046085905.1 Actinomycetes bacterium
CGATGGCGGGCACGACGTCGAGGTGACCGTGCAGCAAAAGCGCACCCGAGGAGGGATCCGTGCCCGGGATGCGCAGGTGCACGCCCCGTCGTGAGGAATCGGTGGTGGCGAACACCTCAGGCTGCCAGCCGGCATCGCGCAGCATCTCGGCGGCGTAGGCTGCCGCATCGTCCTCCCCCACGTTCAAGGGGGAATCGCCGAAAGTGCTCGATTCGAGTCGGATCAGGCCGCGGCACAGGTCGATGACATCGGACTCGGCGCCGGGCAGCTCCGACCAGGTGGTTTCCACGCTCCAATACTGCCGTGTCAGGAGCAGGCAGCGGAGCAGGTATGCTGCTCCTGCTTCATCACCTCGTCCGGGTGGCGGAATAGGCAGACGCGCTAGCTTGAGGTGCTAGTTCCCTTTACCGGGAGTGAGGGTTCAACTCCCTTCTCGGACACGTCGTTGAGACAGCGATACGAAAGCCCCCGCCTCGGCGGGGGCTTTCGGCGTACCGAGCCGCTGCGTCCGAGCCGAAGGCCTCCATCAGGAAGAATGCCGTCATGACCGTCGCCGCCAGTGCACCCATCCGCCACGTCGTCACCATTCGGCTCGAGCCTGATCTCGACGAGGCGCGTCGCGCACCCCTCGAGGCAGATCTGCGCCGCCTGGTGGCCGAGCACCCGCATGCCAGTGCCGGTTCGCTGCATCGCGATCTCGGCCGGCGGCCTGCAGCCTCAGTCTCAGCGACCTGGATGGTGGTTCTCGATTTCGACTCCATGGCCGACTTCGAGGCGTACCTCGTGCATCCCCTGCACGTTGACTTCCTCGCGACCCATCAGCCGGCCATGGCCTTCATCACCGCGATTCAGGTGCCACGAGACGTGCACGCCTAGTACTCAGCAGCACCGCTCTTGCGCTGACTGCGCTTGGCGAGCGGGTAGAGGATCAGGATCACCACGAGAGCACCAGCGACGCCGACGAGCGTGGCCTCGAGTCGCTCGGTCGCAACCTTCGTGACCGTCGAGCCGGCGCTCTCGTACAGGACGATCGCGGGGGTCAGGAAGGCGGCGAAGAGCCAGTACGGCTTGCCATCGAGCATGAAGACCATCGCCGCGATCAGGAAGATGGTTCCGATCAGGTAGAGCAGCGGGCCACTCGCCACGAGGGCGCCCACCACGATCGCGATCACGAAGCCGACCAGCGTGCCCAGCACGCGAGCCACGGCCTTGGTGAAGCTCGACTGCAAGTAGGGCTGGAAGACCACGAGAATGGTCAGGATGATCCATCCGCCACCGTGTCCGAGTTCGAAGTGCACCACGCACCACGTGGCGATGCCGACCATCAACGCAAGGAGCGCGCTGAACCAGAGCACGCGGGTGGTGTCGAGTGACGCGAGCTTGGGCGGATGGACCCACCTCTTGGCCACGAAAACGACGAGGGTCACCCAGAGCACAGTGACCAAAGTGACGAGTCCGGCGATGATCGGTGAGGGCACGGAACTCACGAATTTCGGTGGCTCTGCCACGAGGAAGCCCAGCGCGATGACCGAGGTCAGGAAGGCATTGTGGAGGCCCACCTTGGCCCCGTACCCACGAAAGAAGGCCGCCACTGCAAGGACGATCGCGGCAGCGACGGCGTACGGCGCCGCCCAGGCGGTGAGTGTGGTCATCACGGAGAACGGCACGGCAAGGATCAGGCCCGAGGACCAGCCCTTGCCCATCGTGCAGGCCATGAATGCTGCGAGACCGGCGAGCATGGCCACGCTCACTGCGCTCTTCCAGCCGAGCGCGCCCATGACAATTGCGGGCGCGAAGCCCGCGATGACCATGAGCAGCACGGAGATGGCGATGTTCTTCGTCTTGGCGAATCTGGGGGCTGCAGCGCTTGGAGTCGGCGAGGTCATGACGCAATCA
Source organism: Actinomycetes bacterium (assembly GCA_046085905.1). Classification (GTDB taxonomy): domain Bacteria; phylum Actinomycetota; class Actinomycetes; order S36-B12; family S36-B12; genus CAIKZY01. The sequence goes on from JBJSWO010000171.1 coordinate 1,897, forward strand.
GAGCAGCAAACCGGCGCTACAGCGCTCAGCGCGCGCCGATCAGCGGTACTTCGGAGGGAAACCTGCTCCCAGGGCCGGAGCAAGACTCGCAGCAAAGGTCGCCGACAAATGGGAGAGATCCCAGTAGACGACGACATCGCCGATCACCGCCGGACAGGTACCGCCATCGCAGATCAGCTCGTCGACATCGAGAAGAGTGACATTCGAGGGGAGGTCACCTCGCAGGGCAGCCGGATCCGCGTCGGCCAGGGACTTGCTGCGCTCGACCGAGCAGACGCTCATGCTGTCGGAATTTGCCCACAGGCAATCGACGGGATCTTTCATCCATCGAGGGGTGTCGCGGATGCCCACGACATCTATGCCCAGCGCCTCCAGGGCACGCCATTGGTCGACGTACCCATCAGGGGTGAACTCTCCGCCCCCGTCGCTCACCGTCGAAGTGGTGACGATCAGATCGGGTGGATTCGCCTCGAGCCGGGACATCAAAGACATATTCCATTCGTGGCAGGACGGTCCACCGATGGCGGATTCGTCGGCCACCCTCGTGAATCTGCAGGCGTCCTTGAGCGCGGTCGTGAGCTTCCAACCGCGTTCCAGGGCGAGAGCATCAATGGCCGGGAACCAATGCGCAGTGTGGCTGCCGCCGACAAGCATGACGGTCTTCGTGCCCGCGGGATCACCTGCCTCGCACAGGGTGACCTCAGAATCGGAGATCTCCTGCACGCAGTCATTGCGGTACACGAGCGGGTAGTCCTCCCGTGCAGAGGCGAGGTTGCTGACATACGCCGCTCTCGGCTCCCCGACGACTTGCACCAGCTCATTCGCCTTCCACCCACCGGCGCTGAACGCGAACGCGGCAAGCACTCCCATGCTCAGGACACCCGTGACGAGCGTGCGCCGCGCGTTCCAGGTGGCGAGAGCGCGCCGGCGAAAGCCATCGTCGAGGATCCGGGTGGTGACGAAGGCGAGCGCGCAGGCAGAGAGAATGATGAGCAGTCCGGGCAGCAGGCTGATCGCATACGTGCCCGAGCGAATTCGGTAGAACACCAGGATCGGCCAGTGCCAGAGATACAGCGCGTAGCTGAAGACCCCGGCCCAGACCAGCGGTCGACTCCCGAGGATTCGCGTCACGGAGAATCGCGAATCCGTGCGGGCATCGCCGCTCACGAGGATCAGCACCGCACCGCCGACCGGCCAGAGGGCTGCCCAGCCGGGGAAATTCGAGGGCGCTCCGATCATGAGACCGCAGGAGAGCACGAGCGCCAGACCTATCCAGCCGGCAGGCACTGCAACCGCGTTCGCGAATCGACGCCCATTCATGATCACGAGCGCCAGTAGGCCGCCTGCGGCGAACTCCCACACGCGCGTGCCGGTGTGGAAGTAGGAATTCAGCGCACCGTCACGTTCCATCTGCACCGAATAGCCCAGTGAAATGAGAAAGGCGAGCGACAGCACGATGGAGATGACGTGGGTGAATCGGAGGCGCCCGATGAGCCGATGAAGAAGCAGGGCCACTGCGAACAGCAGGATCCAGATCACATAGAACTGGCCCTGAATCGACAGGGCCCAGAACTGCTGAACGGGGCTCGCCGGCGCCGCCTTGTTCAGGTACTCGACTGACTCCCCCGCGAGCGACCAGTTCTCCAGGTAGAGCGCCGACCAGCCCACCTGCCGCATCCATGGAGGCTGGTACCAGAGCGGAGCGAGCAGCAGGATCGCCGCGGAGACCACGACAAGCACCAGGATCGACATCGGCAGCAGACGTGAGGCAAGCCGAGAGAAATAGCGCCCGGGCTCGAGTCGACCGCGCAGGACCACCTGATCCACGAGGATCAGCGTGATCAGGAAACCTGCGACGACAAAGAAGACATCGACACCGCCGGAGACCTTGCCGATGAATACATGGAAGATGACAACGAGGAAGGAGGCAATTGCTCGCAGGCCTTCGATCTCCGGCCGATACCTGCGACGGATCGGGGCCGCCGACAACTCAGGATCGCTCCCCCGAGGGACATCACTGCTCACGCCGAACTAGGCGTCGCGCGCGGCCAGACGCGCCTTGAGGGCATCTCGACGCTCCTCGAAGCGGGAAGCACCCACCTCGAGCTCCTCGAGAATTCCGG
>JBJSWO010000172.1:0-5083 GCA_046085905.1 Actinomycetes bacterium
CAAGCAGGTCACTGCCACGCTGCCCGATGGTCGCACGGTGACGAAGGGCGGCACCGCGTTCATGTCCGCCCTCGGTGCGAAGTCGCGCTACATCCAGGCCATCGACGGGCAGGTGGGCGTTCCGCTGCCCACGGTCGCCACCACGGTCATCACGCCTGCCGTTCCCGCGACTCCCGATGGCGCCCCGGCTCCCGCGGCTCCGACGACTCCCACTCCCGCTCCCGCAGTGGATCCGGTCGTGACGCTCTCGCTCGCCGCCGGACCCACCTCGACGCCCAAGGCCGGTACTCGCGTCGTGTTCCGCGGTGCCCTCTCCACGGGCAAGAAGGGCCTGCGCATCGAACGGCAGATTCTCGAGAACGGCGTCTGGCACACGAAGGCCAAGTCGATGACAAAGAAGAAGGGCAGGTTCTCCTTCACCATCAAGAAGGCCGTTCCTGCCGGTGCGGTGTATCAGTACCGCGTCGTGGTCTTCAAGAAGAAGCAGGTGCTCGCCGTCAGCGAGCCCACCACGATCACCATCACTCCGTAGTTACAGCACGACGATCCGAGTCGCGCGCTCCTGGTCGGCAACTGCCTCCGCCGACGTGACGTCGGTGCACATGATGATCGAGCCGCCCGTCACGAGCGGTGCCGGCAGTGCCCACGTCCACGAATCGGCATTGCGCGCATCCGCGCACACGACCACGGTGCGCTCATCGGTCGCGCCGACATCTGGGACGTTCGTCGTGAAGCGTCCGCGTGCGGCGAATCCGTCGGGTTGCATGCGCACCACTACCGAGGCGTCGATGCATCCGTCGGGCACTGACCCGGGAATGGTGAGCCCGAACGGGTGAAGCGAGACGACGACGACATCGCATGACGCCGACGAGGCAAGTGACTCGGCATCGCTCGACGTGCACACGACGAGATCGGCCGATGCGGGATTGCCGAACGGATCGCACTGCCCGTCGATGGCAGCGATGCCACCGATCCACAGGCTGCGCTGCCAATGCCAGGGTAGGTGCACGGCGATGCGTGCGCCGGGGTCGAGCAGGAATTCGTCGGCGAGGGCACCGGCCACCTTCGCGGCGCCGTTCTCGGTCGAGATCGCCGAGAGCTCCGTCCGCTCGTCACCCGACACGTAGGTGAGCAATGGATCAGAGCCATGGGTGCGGCGGCGGGCGGTGAGCAGGCCCCACAGGTCAGCGTCGGTCACGGTGTGAACACTATGACGAGCGCGACATGCCCGCGTCCCGAGTGCCATCGGCCGCATATGGCACCCTGTCGGCATGACTGAAGCCGTTTTGCTCGTCGGTGGCCAGGGCACGCGCCTGCGTCCGCTCACCATCAACACCCCGAAACCGATGCTGCCGGTCGCCGGCGTGCCCTTCACGGTGCACCAGATCACTCGTGCCCGCGAGGCAGGCGTCACGCGCATCGTCCTCGGCACGAGCTACAAGGCTGATGTCTTCAAGGAGTTCATCGATGCGAGCGATCTCGGTATCGAGGTGGTCATCGCGACCGAGGACGAGCCCCTGGGTACCGGCGGCGCGATTCGCCACGTACTTCCATTTCTCGAGAGCGGGGCCGACGAGCCGGTCCTGGTGTTCAACGGCGACATCCTCTCCGGCCTCGACATCTCCGGCCTCGTGCGCACGCATCAGGAGACCAACAGCGATGTCTCGCTTTACCTGACCACGGTCGAGGATCCGCGTGCCTTCGGCCTGGTGCCGACCGATGCCGATCGTCGCGTCACGCAGTTCCTGGAGAAGCCGCAGACTCCCGAGGAAATCGTGACCGATCAGATCAATGCGGGCTGCTATGTCTTCAAGCGCTCGGTCATCGACTCGATCCCGACCGGCCGCCCCGTGTCGGTCGAGCGCGAGACCTTCCCGGGCCTGCTCGAGTCGGGCGCAGTCGTCAGCGGCATCGTAGATCGCGGCTACTGGCTTGATCTCGGCACTCCGCTCGCATTCGTGCAGGGCTCCTGCGATCTCGTGCTCGGCACGGCGCCGAGCCCGGCGGTCGCGCAGACGGGCCAGTCACTGGTGCTCGAGGGCGCAAGCGTGGCAAGCGATGCCTCGCTGACCGGTGGCACCACGATCGGCGCGAATGCGAGCATCGCGAATGGCGCGAGCATCGATGGCGCAGTGGTCTTCGACAACGCTGAGGTCGGAGCGAATGCGCGTATCACCAACTCGATCATCGGCGATGGTGCCGTCATCGGCGCCGATTGCGTGATCGATGGCGCGGTTATCGGCGATGGTGCCGTCATCGGAGCGGGCAATGAGCTGCTCGCCGGCGTGCGGGTGTGGCCGGGGGCGAATCTGGGCGAGACCAGCGTTCGCTTCTCGAGCGATCGCAGCTGATCCCTAGGTGATCAGGCCGCGCTTCTTCGCGACGCGGTAGAGATCGGTCTTGGTCGAGACCTCGTAGCCGGCCTTGGTGTACTTCGCGCGTACGCGCTTGATGTACTCCTGTGCCGTGGTCACCGAGACGCCCATGCGTCGTGACACGGCTTCCATCTTCAGGCCCGAGGCATAGAGCGAGAGTGCCGTGCGCTCCTGGTCGGAGAGCTTGACGTCGGACTGCAGATCGCCGACCAGCGCCATCGCGATCTCGGGAGACATGAACGGCTTGCCTGCGAGCGTCGAGTCGATCGCTGCGCGGATCTGCACGACGTCGGTCTGCTTCGAGACGTAGGCAAGTGCGCCGGCCGACATCGACTCGCGCACGATCATCGGATCGCCGAGGGCGCTGATCACCATGACGGGCACGCCGGCGTCGACAAGCGCGCGGACATTCGCGATCGGGTTGGAGTCGTCGCCCAGATCGAGGTCGAGGAGCGCGCAGTCGACGGCCTTGCGCTTGGCGGCGTGCAGCGCATCGGCGATCACCGTGCCCTCGTACGCGATCTCGACATCGCCCAGCTCGTTGAACAGCCCGGTGATGAGTGCCGAGCGCACGAGGGGGTGATCCTCGAGAACGATGAAGCGCAGCTTCTGTGCAGCCATGGTGACCTCCTGGCTGCACAGGCTAGCGCATGACAGGGGACTTCTGTCCCCTACTCTCCGTCAGCGGCCGAGGGACCGATAGGCCTGCACGGCCGACTCGAGGGTCGGACGCACCTGATCGGGCTCGAGACCGGTGCGCGTAGCGATCATCGAGGTCGGCAGCCCGGCCGCGTAGAGCACGAGAACGCGCTCGGCGATCGGATCAAGCGTCACCGCCGCTCCCTCGACCGGCACCAGCACTGCAGCGAGATCGGGGGAGACCCAGGGCTGCGCGAGCTCGGCTGCGGTGACTGCCTCGGCGAGCTGATCGATGATCGAGCGCTTGGGCACGTACGCCCAGGCGCCTGCGCTGATCGCTTCCTGCACGAGAAGCGACTGCTCATGCGCGCTGATCATCACGACAGGCAGTCCAGCGTCCCTCAATTGAGTGACAATCTCTGCCGGCAGTCGTCCATCACCGAGATCGAGATCGACGATCGCGCACGTGATCGTGTTCGCGGCCACGTGCGTGAGTGCCTGGGCGAGGTGCGCGCCCTTGTATGCGATCGTTGCGCCCGGGAATGCGGTGCACAGATGATCAGTGATCGCACCGAGAACCAGAGGATGATCCTCGAGGACGATGAACGAGTGGTCGGGCACGGCCACACCCTAGGGCAGGAGTCGCGGTCGTGACCGAGTCACCGAAGGACGCGACGCAGCTTGTCGGGTTCTTCGAGCGCACGGGAGCAACGGCCCTCGTGGCTGCCGGCCTCATCGAGTTCGTGCCCGCGCTATTCCTGCTCGTCGTGCATCGCAGCCAGCTGCCGGCGTCCACCTGGCTGACCTGGCTTATTCCCGTCGCGATATTCCTTGCCGCCCTGCACCCTGCACTCACCGGTCGACGCGCGCTGGTGCAGGCCTTCGCAGGCCTGCTGTTCCTGCTCCTGGCCATCGTGTTCCCGCAGGCCTATGGCCCGGGCTGGATTCCGTTGCCCTTCTCGGCATTCGCCGTGAGCTTCGGCGCGGCCTTCACGCTGACGGTCGCGCCTGCCCTGACCGTGATGGCGCTCGCGGCCCTGCTGAACCTGGTCGCGGTCCTTCACCCGACCCCGCAGATGATCCTCGCGGCGGCTGATCTCGCCGGAGGCGCGATCGGTCCGATCTTCATCCTGATCGCGGCACCCGCCCTCCTCGGCATGGCCTACAGCTGGAGGCGAGCAGCGCGCATTGCCGACGAGAACTCGCGTCAGATCGAGTCGGCTGCGGCAGCCTCGTATCGCGCAGTGCAGGTGCAGTCGGCACGAACCTCGGTCGACCGTCGTATCCATGAGACCGTGCTGAACACGCTGAACGCGATCGCGCAGGGCGGGTCCGAGCGAGGTGAGTTGCTGCGCGCGGAGTGCCGACGTGACATCGAGCAGCTTGCGCTCGGAGTGCTTCCTGCGCAGGAGGTCTCCCTGGGTGCGCTGGTGCGCGATGCCGTGCTCGATGCGCACCTGGTGACCCCGCGCGTGGCCATCGACATCGATACCGACTATCTGCTCCCGCAGCAGTCCGCGGGCGCCCTGCGGGATGCGCTCGTCGAGGCCCTGCGCAATGTCGAGCGTCATGCAGCCGCCTCGAATGTGGCGATCACGTGCTCTCAGGAAGGCGAGGCGCTGCAGCTGAGCGTGAGTGACGACGGTCGGGGCCTTGCGGCGGGCGACACCGAGCGCTTCGGCCTCCGCAACACCATCAAGGCCTCGCTTGCCGCGATCGGTGGCGAGGCCGTGGTCGACAGCTCGCCGGCGCGCGGCACGAGGGTGACCCTGCGAGTCCCGATCCTGGTAGCGGCCGAGCTCCAGGTCCCGGTGAGTCCGGTCGTCGACATCCTGCTCGACTCCATTCGCCCGCGAGTTCTGCTCTTCGCGCCCGCAATCTTCGGACTGGTGATGCTTCCCTGGATCGCCGGCGGGCTGGGTGCGAATGCCGTGTCATTCGCTCTGTCGTTCCTGGCCTTCCTTGCCTGCAATATCGCGCTCGCGCTCCTGTGGTCCACGAGGTGGCGAATTCCGCTGACACTGCTCACGCTTGCGGCCAGCATGCTCAGTTACGCCGTCGCCTATGCC
>JBJSWO010000173.1:0-3860 GCA_046085905.1 Actinomycetes bacterium
CTGACGGCATCGCGTTCTTCGTCGATGGCGAGATTCCGGAGCCGGCCAAGCCCGGCAATTCGGTGTTCGGCACGACGGCCTTTGATCGCCTTGACCAGCTGTTCACCGTCGATGGCCTTGATGAGATCGGCTCCGCTGCCCTTCCCGACGGCATGAGCGCGATGCCCGAGGTGGTGGCCGATGCACCGGAGGTCGTGGCTGAGCTTCATGCGGAAATCGGCACAGCTCTCGCTGAGCACGCGTCGGCACCGCGCATCGTCACGCATTCGACCTTCGAGCAGGTCGCGGCGCTCGCCGAGGCTGCGGTGCCCGTGCGCATGCTCGATGCCACGACTGACTTCATCCTGAACGGCCCGCGTATCGAAGTGAGACCCACTCGACGTTTCGGGCGAAAGAGCACGTCAACTTCCTCTGAGGGTGCGCGATGATCGATCACACGACACAGTCACCGGGGCCGGGCGTCATCGTCGTGGCCGAACCGGAGGTGAGTGCGCTTCTGGCCGCCTGTGGTGTCACCTGGAACGTGCAGGAACGCCAGTCAAGCGTGGCGCAGATGTGGAGCTCCCTCTCGAGCGGTCACCTCGACGCGCACTCGCGCATACTCGTGTTCTCGGATTCACTGCACCGCGGTGATCCCAACGAGGCCGACGAACGCGAGCAGACTGCGCGCGCGATCGTGGCCATGGCGAACGCGAAGGCCCACGTCTTCGTCGCCGTCTGGCGTTCGACTGAACTCGAGAGCCTGCGCGCCCAGATCGATCGCGAGGCAGTCGCGATCGGAGTGGCTCCCGAATCGATCACCGTGCACTTCATGCCGATGGAGAAGGGCGACCGCGAAGCGCTGGAGTGCATGCGCGCGGCACTCGACTCCGAGCTGCAGTGGCCGGCTGAACTTGCAGCAGCGGTCGATGCCTCGCCCCAGGTCATCCCGATGACTGACGACCCCGATCTCATCGGAATCCCCGGACTCAGTGAGGCCGCGCACTCACGTGCAGCGGCCGAGGCTCCTCTAGCCCCGCCGCCGGCCAGCATTCCCCCGAGTCAGTCGTCGGCGGGCCCTCTCCAGTCTCACGTGGGACCCTCACCCTCCGCTCCGTCCATGCCACACCTGGGCATCGGTCAGCCGGCCGCTTCCGAGCCGCCGATGGGTGGGAGCACGTCAGGAGCCTCGCAAGAGCTGCTCGCACGTCCGCCGCTTCCGGGTCAGGTCACGATCACGGTGACCTCGAGCAAGGGTGGCTCGGGCAAGTCGACTGCAGCGCTCCTGCTCGCCGCATCCATCGCGCGTGCTTCCAAGGAGGGCGGCAAGCCGCTCAGTGTCTGCCTGGTCGACATGGATACTCGTGACGGCCAGGTAGCGTCCTTGATCGGCAAGTACATGCCGACCGCTCTCAATATCCGCGTGCAACCGGTGTGGGATGAACTCACCATCCGGCGTCACCTCGTGTTCGAGGAGGCACTCGGTGTGCACGCGCTGCTGGCCCCGATTCGTCCCCGTACCGCCGACACGGTCGGTCCGGAGTTCTACCGCACGATCATCCGCAGCCTTCAGCGCATGTTCGATGTCGTCGTCATGGACACCTCGGTTCAATACCTTGATCCCCTGATCGCAAAGGTGTGCCTGCCCGAGGCGACCGAGGTTCTGTTCATCACCACCCTGGCCAGCACCGCGGTGCAGGGCATGGCACGCGCCCTGCGCGAGATCACGGCTCCGGCAGAGGAGTCGGGCCTCGGTATCAGTCGCGACAAGATCGGCATCATTGTCAATCAGAGTGTCGCGGGTGTCGGAATGCAGCGTGAGCAGATCCTTGCTGCCGGGCTGGGCGTGCCCGTCGTGGGCGTGATCCCGCTTGCGACGAAGGATGTCCTCACCGCGACAAATACGCATCGCATGCAGACCCTTCTCGATCACGCGCTGATCGGTCCCGCGTATAACGAATTGGCGCGCACCTGCCTCCCCGGTCGCGGACTCGCTGAGTTCGAGATGCAGGCGCCGAGTGCATCAGGAAGGGGCATGGCCGGTTCAGGCACCGTTGATGCGTCCCCTATCGAGCTCCCGATCTCGGTCGATGCCGAGACGGCTCGCGAACCTGAGCTCGAGCTCGCTACGGGTGCGCGCAAGAAGGGGCTGTTCCGACGTGTCTGAGATCGCGGAACCACCGATCGGGCTTGATCCGACCGCCTCATTGAGCACCTTGGCCTACGCCATGTTCGCCTTTCAGCAGCAGCTGCCACTGTCAGAGCTACATCCCGAATGCGCCGGAGTCACGATGCGCTCCACGCATCGGCAGTCCCCGGAGTGGTTTGCAGCAGCAGCTGACGATGATGCGAGTCTCCTGCAGACCGCACCCGAGCTGCTTGCGATGTCCAGCACTGATGCTGATCCGCTCGTGCCCCGTGACTCCGACATCATCGGGATCTACGCCCCGAATTCTCCTCGCGCGCTGCGCGACAGGCTACGGCTGGATTCCACCAAGCCCCCCGTGATCGCCGATGTCGAGCCTGAAGCTCAGGCACCGACAGAGGCCAACTCGCCGCGAACATCCGTGCAGATGGGACTCCTGCGAGAACTCGACGCCCTCGATCTCTGATCGATTGCGCTGAGTGAGTACTACCTCGGTGCGCAGGCGAGAGCGAATTTCTCCGGGGTCTAGGACTCGTCGTGATGCCGGGGCTCGCTGATGCGGCCCGCATGCGCGACGGCGTCGGGATTGCGTCGCACGCCGATCCACGAGGCCACACCCGTGATGATCAGGATTGAGCTGATCACGAGAAGGCTGATATTCGTCGGGATGTGCGGAATCGAGGCGTTGATGCCGTGCAGGAAGGTGAGAACGAGCTTGATCCCGATGAACACCAGGATGATCGCCAGGCCCAGGGACAGGTAGATGATCTTGTCGAGGAGCCCCTGCAGCAGGAAGTAGAGCGCTCGGAGGCCGAGAAGTGCGAAGGCGTTCGCGGTGAAGACGATGTACGGCTCGGACGTCACGCCGAATGTGGCAGGGATCGAGTCGAGCGCGAAGAGCAGATCGGTCGACCCAATCGCGATCATCACGAGCAGAAGTGGGGTGGCCATCCGCTTGCCATTGATCTTCACGAATGACTTGGTGCCGTGGTACTCGTCGGTGAAGGCGTACTTCTTGCGCACTCGGCGCACGACGAAGTTGTCGGTCGGTTCAGGATCCTCATTGCGGTGTCGGGCGAGCTGGATGCCGGTGTAGATCAGCAGTGCGCCGAACAGAACGAAGGTGAAGCTGAATGCCTCGAGCGCCGCTGCGCCGATTGCGATGAAGATGGCGCGGAATACGAGAGCCAGCACGACGCCGACGAGCAGCACTCTCTGGTGAAGACTCGGCGGCACCGCGAACTGGGTCAGGATGATGATGAAGATGAAGAGGTTGTCGACAGACAGCGACTTCTCCACCAGGTAAGCGGCGAAGTACTCGCTGCCCGCAGCAGAGCCCTGCCAGATGAACATCGCGATGCCGAAGGCGACGGCAATGCCGACGTAGAAGATCGACCAGAGGAGCGCCTCGCGAAACTTCACCTCGTGCGGCTTGCGCGACACGGCAATGAAATCGAGAGCGATCAGGGCGATGATGCCGGCAAGCGTGCCGAGCCAAAGTGCGAGGGTGATGTCCACTCAATGATGATGCAACACAAGGCTGTCAGGCGCACATCGGCCCCCCGAGGGGCTAAGGAGCCAGGGGTGCTAAGGCAAAGCCGTCGTCGGGGCACGAGGTCAGATCCTGAGTGATGGCCTGCTTCTCAGCCGGGTCGACGCTCAGGCTCCACCGGTACTTCACGTCAATCCAGTCGAAGAGGTAGGTGCACCAGAAAGCCTTGCTGGGAGGCATCCA
>JBJSWO010000174.1:0-3559 GCA_046085905.1 Actinomycetes bacterium
GGTCACGTGGGAGGAGGAGCTTGGTGAGCTTCTCGGCCGAGGCCTTCTCGCGCTCGACGAGATCGGGCAGTTCCTCCGCGAAGGAGGGATCCTCCTCTGCGAGCTCACGCGCGGCGGTGATGTCATCGGACAGCGCCAGCCATTCGCGGTAGGCGGCGACAACCGCACGAAGCTCGGCGTAGCGCTTGCCGTACTTGCGGGCAGCGGCCTGATCGCCGTGCACGGCAGGGTCGGCGAGCTTGGCCTCGAGATCGGAGTACTCCGCGACTAGGTCATTGCAGGACTCGAACACGGTGACACCCTCTCTGGCTCGCGGCGAAAATGAAAAACCCGGGCGCCGGTCGGGGGTCGACCGCGCGACGGGGGAGACACGCGGCCGACCCCGGGCCGGCGCCCGGGGATGAAGCTAGTTGGAGGTCGACTTGCCGTAACGGCCTTCGAACTTGGCAACACGGCCGCCCGTGTCGAGGATCTTCTGCTTGCCCGTGTAGAACGGGTGGCACTGCGAGCAGACATCGGCGTGGATCGAGCCGTTCTTCGCGGTGCTGCGGGTCACGAACGAGCTGCCACAGGAGCAGGTCACGGTCGTCTCACCGTACGCGGGGTGGATATCTGCCTTCATTGGATCTCCTTCTCGACCCGCGGGTCGGCCTGGTGCCGTGAACCGCGAGGCCTCAAGTATGGCATCGCCGGTGGAATTCGGGAAAATCGGGCCCTTGGGACCGAGGGATTACTCCTCGTCGGAGGAGCCGCTGGCCGCCGGGGTGGTCTTCTGGACCTCGAGGAGGAACTCGTAGTTGCTCTGGGTCTGGCGCAACTTCGAGAGCAGGAGCTCGATCGACTGCTGCTGGTCCAGTGCATGAAGAACCCGGCGCAGCTTCCAGACGATCTTGAGCTCGTCATTGGACATCAGGAGCTCTTCCTTGCGAGTGCCCGATGCATCGACGTCAACGGCCGGGAAGACGCGCTTGTCGGCGAGGCGGCGGTCGAGCTTGAGCTCCATGTTTCCGGTGCCCTTGAACTCCTCGAAGATGACTTCGTCCATGCGCGAGCCGGTCTCGACGAGCGCGGTGGCAAGGATCGTCAGTGAGCCGCCGTTCTCGATATTGCGCGCCGCGCCGAAGAAGCGCTTTGGCGGGTAGAGCGCGGTCGAGTCGACGCCACCCGACAGGATTCGGCCGGAGGCCGGAGCTGCCAGGTTGTAAGCGCGACCGAGGCGGGTCATCGAGTCGAGCAGCACGACGACATCGTGGCCGAGCTCGACCAGTCGCTTGGCCCGCTCGATCGAGAGCTCGGCGATGATCGTGTGATCCTCGGCCGGGCGATCGAAGGTCGAGGCAATGACCTCGCCCTTAACTGAGCGCTGCATGTCGGTGACTTCCTCGGGGCGCTCGTCGACGAGAACGACCATGAGGTGCACTTCGGGGTTGTTGGTCACGATGGCGTTCGCGATCGACTGCAGCACCATGGTCTTGCCGGCCTTGGGCGGCGAGACGATGAGTCCGCGCTGACCCTTGCCGATCGGCGCGACGAGGTCGATCACGCGCGTGGTCAGATTGCCCGGCGTGGTCTCGAGGCGCAGGCGATCCTGCGGGTAGAGCGGGGTCAGCTTGCCGAACTCGACGCGGTTGCGCGCGGTCTCGGGATCTGCACCATTGACACTGTCGATGCGCACGAGGGGGTTGAACTTCTCACGACGGTCTCCCCCGCCCTCGGTCGGCTGCTGCTGGCGAACCTGGCCGATGATGGCATCGCCCTTGCGCAGGCCGTGCTTGCGCACGAGCGAGAGCGACACATAGACGTCATTCGGGCCCGGCAGGTAACCGCTGGTGCGCACGAAGGCGTAGCTGTCGAGTACGTCGAGGATGCCGGCTACCGGCACCAGGACGTCGTTCTCGGTGATCTCGAGGTCGACATCGCCGTAGCGGTCACCACCGCGCTGGCGGTCGCGGCGGTCACGGAAGCGGTCTCGACCGCGCCGGCGGCGATTGCCCTCGCCATCGCGATCATTGCCGCCACTGCGGTCGCCGCGATCGTTGTTATTGCGGTCACGACGGTCGTTGCTGTTGCGATCGTTGTTATTGCGGTCACCGCGATCGTTGTTGTTGCGGTCACCGTTGTTCCGATCGCCACGATCGTTGTTGTTGCGGTCACCGCGTTCGGTGTTTCCATTGCGCTCGCCACGCTCGTCGGAGCGCGGTGCCCGCTCGGTGCGAGCCTGCTCGCCGTTGCCCTTTGCGGCATCGGTCGGCTTGTCAGCGGACTTGTCGGAAACGCCCTGCTCGCGCTTGGCACTGCGGCCGGAGCCCTTCTTGTCGTTGATGGCGGCGACGAGGTCGCCCTTGCGCATCGCGCTGGCGCCGGGGATACCCAGGCTTCCGGCCAGCTGCTTCAACTCGGGGAGGAGCATGGACGACACGTTGTCGCCGCCCCGCTTGGCCTTGCCAGCGGAGGACGCGGTTGTTTCGGTCACGAAGTTTCCTTTAATTGAGGATAAAGACGCATCCAGCGGCCACGGAAGAATCCGGTTGTGCGCTTCGCTTGAGGGAAGTCGGCGAGTGGCCGTAGAGATCTGGAGCTCTTCGAGCATAAACCATAGGACCCGCCCGTGGGGGGCACCGGGGTCACTTTTGCCTCAGTAGTCGGCTAACTGGGCCCCGGCGGAGCGGATCGGCAGGGTGAAGGTACGCCACTCCCCATCGATCATGCCCAGCACGGAATCGACCTGGTCGGAGGTAACGAAAGAGATGACGGTGGGGCCTGCACCTGAGATGGCTGCGGCGACGCCCCGTGCTCGAAGGGAATCGACGAGTGCCATGGAGGGCGCGTACATGCCGCGCCGTTGTTCCTGATGCATCCGATCAGCAGTCGCCTCGAACAGCAGGGCTGGGTCCTGAGTCATGGCGTGCACGAGGAGCGCTGAGCGCGCGATATTGAAACCGGCCGTGGCGTAATCCACCTGCGCGGGAAGGGCCTGGCGCGCTGCCTTGGTCGGGACTTCAAAGGCAGGAATGGCGACCACTGCTCGCAGATCGGGATGCACCTGGAGGCACGCGGCATCGGCTACCCCGTCATCGGTCGTCCAGGCGATCGTGAAGGCGCCGAGCAAGGCCGCCGCGATGTTGTCGGGGTGTGACTCCATCGTGAGGGCGAGCTGCAGCAGGTCCTCGTCGCTCATGCGCTCAGCCCCGTCGACCACGAGGGCTCGCGCGAGCACGAGGCCTCCGATGATTGCGGCCGCCGATGAGCCCAGGCCTCGACCATGCGGGATGACATTCGTGCAGCGCAGCACGAACCCCTCGGGAGTCGCGCCGAGTGCCGAGAAGCCGAGCGCCATGGCCTGCACGACCAGATGCGAGGAGTCGCGCGGCAGGTCGTCGCTTCCCTCGCAGCTGAACTCGAACAGCACGCCAGGGTCATAGCTGAACATCGCAATCAGCTCGTCAACGAGATCCAAGGCAAGGCCCGCGGAGTCGAAGGCCGGGCCGAGATTGGCACTCGTGGCCGGCACGAGCACCCGGACAGCGTCGCGGCGGAAGGTGGCTGACCCGCTCACGGG
>JBJSWO010000175.1:0-5741 GCA_046085905.1 Actinomycetes bacterium
CCTGGTCGGCGAAATGCGCGACCTCGAAACCATCCGCCTCGCCCTGTCGGCTGCCGAAACCGGGCACCTGGTGTTCGGCACCCTGCACACCTCCTCGGCCGGCTCCACGATTGATCGCATCATCGACGTCTTCCCGCCTGAGCAGCAGTCGCAGATTCGCACGCAGCTGGCTAGCAGCCTTCAGGCGGTGGTCTGCCAGACGCTGTGCAAGACCGTCGACGGCAAGGGCCGAATAGCGGCAACGGAGATCCTCACGGCGACACCTGCTGTCCGGAATCTGATCCGCGAGGGGAAGTTGCAGTCGATTCCGTCGGCGCTCCAGACGGGGTCGAAGTTCGGCATGCACACGCTTAATCAGAACCTTGCCGAGCTGGTCGAGTCGAATGAGATCACCTACGAGACCGCGCGTGAGAAGTGCTCGGATGCCGCTGAGCTGCACCAGCTGCTGGGGATGAGCGACGATGCCACAGACTGAGTACCTGGTGAAGTCCCGTGCACGCACGGGCAGGCTCATCGAGTCGAAGATCACCGCGACAAGCGAGGCCGATGCGATCGCGCGCGTGCGTGCCACGGGGATGACCCCGATCGCCGTGGAGGTGACCAACAAGGGCCTTAATCGGTCGATTCAGCTCACCAAGCCGCGCGTGAAGCTCAAGGATCTCGCCATCTTCTCCCGGCAGTTCGCCACGATGCTCTCCTCGGGCCTGCCCATCCTGCGCTGCCTGAGAATCCTCGCTGATCAGTCGACGAATCCCGCTCTGCAGGATCTTCTCCGCACGATCACCTCCGATGTCGAGCGAGGTGACTCGCTCTCCATCGCGATGGCCAGGCACAAGGAATTCCCTCCGCTGATGGTGAGCATGATTCGTGCGGGTGAGGTGGGCGGCTTCCTCGATACGACCATGCTCGAGATCGCCGGAGCCTTCGAGGCCGATGTGCTGCTTCGCGGGAAGATCAAGGCAGCCCTGACATATCCGATCGCGGTCGGCGTTATCGCCATCGTCATCGTCATCGGAATGCTGATCTTCGTCGTGCCAGTCTTTGATTCGATGTTCGCCCAGCTCGGTGGCGAGCTGCCTGCCCCCACGCAGTTCCTGGTCAATCTCTCGAACCTGATCAAGAACCCGTTGTTCTCCGTTCCGGTCGCGGCAGCGGTGATCTTCGGCGTGATCTGGTACCGGAATCACAAGACCGATCTGAAGGTCCGCAATGTCGTGGATCCGCTGAAGTTCAAGCTGCCGGTGTTCGGCCAGCTGTTCCAGAAGATCGCGCTCTCGCGTTTCACTCGTAACTTCTCCACGCTTCTCGCGGCAGGAGTTCCGGTGCTGACTGCGCTCGACATCGTGGGGGATACGTCAGGCAACGTGATCATTGCCCGGGCCGTGAACTCCGTGAAGGAGAGCGTGCGTCAGGGTGCCGGCATGGCCGCGCCGCTGTCAGAGCATGACGTCTTTCCCGAGATGGTCGTGCAGATGATCTCGGTAGGCGAGGACACCGGCGCACTCGACTCCATGCTCAAGAAGATTGCCGAGTTCTACGACCAGGAGGTCACGGCGACCACGGAGCAATTGATGGCACTGATCGAGCCCATCATGATCGTGGTGCTGGGATCCCTGGTGGGCGGAATGATCATCGCTCTCTACCTGCCGATCTTCAAGATCTTCGATCTCGTCAACTAGCCCGAAAAAAATCGACTCCGAGCGGTTCCGGAAATGAATTCGGTCCGAAACACATAGTGCAACCCCCGCACTGAGGGTGCACCCCACCGGGGTCCTAATTACAGGAGAACACAATGTTGGTTCGCTTCCAGGAACTCAAGGAGAAGCGCGACGCCGGGTTCACCCTCATCGAACTTCTGGTCGTCGTGGCAATCATCGGCATCCTTGCCGCAATCGCCATCCCGGTCTTCCTCAACCAGCGCAATAGCGCACGTGATGCAGGCGTGAAGTCGGACATCGACACCACGGCCAAGCAGATGGAGACCTACTACACGCAGAACAATGCGTACCCCACCACCGCAACCGACCTGACGAGCCTGCCGATCTCGCTCAAGCTGTCGCCCGGCAATGGTGTTGCCATCACCATGAACGGTGCCTCGGCGTACACGATCACCGGCTGCAACGTCGAGTCGCTGCAGTCGTACACCTACGACTCGGGCGCCGGCGGTCTGTCGTCCACCGCGACCCCGGTCACGACCTGCACCGAGGGCCTGACCCTCAGCTAGCAGGAACCACGCGCGAACAGAACGGCCCGGGCCTTAGCCCGGGCCGTTCTGCGTCCCGGGAGGCCATGAGGGCTGGTTGCTGTCCCCCAAAGTGGGGACATAAATCTAGAAAATCTGTCTACTCTGAACGGGAACCGATCCGATACCCACCTACGTCCAAGGGGAGCACGAGCAGGCTGAACTAGTCCGGGAGTAGCAATGCGCGAATGGATCGACGGCACCGCTGGTCTCCAGCGGGTCGTGGAGGTGGGTCTTCGGGTTGCTCCCACTGTTGCCTGCGCGCCGGCAGCCGCTGCGGTGATCTCCCAGGTCGTTGCCGGGTCACACGAAGCACCCGTCCGCATCGTCGGAGTCGGCACCGAGGGCAATCGCGTCATCGTGACGCTCGCGATCACCGTGGGCACCACGGAAGACATCTCGGCCGGGGCCCCGGCCGCACGCATGGCCGTCGGAATGGTGGCTCGGCTCGTTGAGAGCCTGGGCGCCTACGACCCTGCCTTCACTGCGCTCCCTGATCCCGATTCAGTTGACGCCATGATCGGGTCACGAGTCGACGAGGAACCCCAGACTCTGGCTCGCGCCATGTGCGTGCTTGCCGGTCAGGCCTGAGATGAGCACGACAACCGCCGATATCGATATCGACTTCGAGCTCGACTCCATCGATCCCGCTGATGAAGCCATTGTCACCGCCACGCACCGCATCGGGCGACGCATCCCCGACATGGTCGTCGGTGATCTCACGGAGCGTGACATTCTCGCGATGGCTCCGGCGCGAGTATGCGATCGCATTCACTGGAGCACCCTGGAGCCGATGAACCTGTCGGCCTTGATCGATGATCTTCCCTTCCCCGCCTTCACCCGTGCCTGGAGTGATGGCCAGAGCCGCATCTGGGTCGATGAAGGGCGGGGTCAGCAGGCCCGCGAGCTCATCCGGCAGTGGTGTGATGAGCACGGAGTCGAGGCGATGAACATGCGCGTCGAGGCCGCGGTTCCCTTCCGTGACATCGACTCGATCCCCGGGGATCTCTTCGCGCAGCTCCTTCTCGTCACGACCGACTGGCTCTTCCCGCGCACCTATGCGATCCGTCGGAAGCTCGTGGCTGATCTCGAGCTGATCGATGACGATGACACGAGATCGATGATGTACCTGTTCATCTCCGATCACGCCGATCGCTTCGATGCCGATCGGGTGGGCAAGAACGGAACCCTGAACTTTGCCTCCTTCATGCTCGGCAAACTGCGGAAGTGGCCGCAGGATGCCGCTCGGGCCGCATGGGGTCGCACGCTGATCGATGACCACATGCACCTCAATCAGGCGATTGACGAGTCGCTCGCCACCGTTCACCGTCGCCCCACTGAATCCGAGCTGGCTGCGCGCATGAAGACGTCCGTCAACGATCTTCGTAAGCGTGAATACGCAATCGCGGAGATCAGCGGCATGCGCAACTACGACTCATTGGTCTCCGGATCCATGGGCGAAGACTCCGAGGGCATCGATGCCGCTGACTCCGTTGACGTCGCGCACGACAGCACGAGCTTCCAGGTCGATGCACTGCTCACCAAGGCCATCATCGATTCGGTGATGAGCCCTGCGTCGTCGCGCGGCACATCGCCGGCTGATCCGCTCGCCCTGACCGCCGTCTATCTGAGTTTCTGGGGCGAGCTCAGCCGTCAGGAGCTGGCTGCGGAGCTCGGCGTCCTGCCGAAGACCGCCGCGGCGGCCGTCCAGCGCGTGATCACGCAGGTCGGCGCGGCGGAAATCCTGTGACCGCCACCGAAAGCCGTAGATCCATGACTGCCGAGGTGCTCGAGCCGGTCCCCTGGAACTACTCCGATGCCCCGGGCATCCTGATGTGGACGTGGCTCACCGAGCACTTCATCGCGAAGATCACCGGTGCCGAGGTCAGTAACCCTGATACTTCACTTATCGCGGGGCAGCGCACCATCCGCTCGTATTCCTGGGAGTTGGCCGACCTGATGCGCACTCATCAGGACATGCCCAGGGTGCTGATCGAGGGGATGGCGGCCACTTTCGACGATGCAGAGGCGCTCATTCGCGAGCACGTCGGAAAGTGCTACGACAGCCGATTTGGCTACGGGCGCTTCGCCGGAAGTCTGGCGAACACCTTCACGCTCTCGACAGGGGAGACCCTCGACACCACCGCACTGCTCGGCACTCGCTGCACGATCACGGTCCTGCAGCCCGGAGGTCGCACGCAACAGGTACAGGGAGACCTCAGTCTCGCCCACTACAAGTGGCGGCTTCGCGACGGTGACCAGATCCTCGAGATCACCCCCGAGCATGTGACCTCGGTGGTCAACAAGTCCGAAGCCGCGACTCGCGCGGCCAAGGTCGTGCACCTCGACACCTACTCGGGCATCGCGCGCATCTACCGAGACGAGCGCAAGAGCGGATGCACCGGCACGCCTGGATTCATGGTTGGCACGGTCGATCATGCCGGTGCGCCACGATGCCCTGTGCACGAGGCGTCCCTGCCCGACGATCTCATCCGATAACCACCTCATGGAGAACGCGCAGCTGGTCAAAGCCATGAGGTCGGAATCGAAGAAGGGCTGGACCGGTCGCCTCGTGGCCACGGATCCGGCAACGGGCACCAGTGCCGCCATCTACATGTTCGAGGGCGGCATCTACTCGGTGCAGGTAGAGAACTTCACCCCCCATCTTGCCAATCGCCTGATGGCCGCAGGCATCCTGGACGACACCCGGATGCGCGAGCTGGGCGCAAGCGTCGATCAGTCGAAGCGAGACGAGGAGGTCGGGCGCTTCGCGATCAATCGCGACTGGCTGCCGATCGACACTCTGGCCTCCTTCCATGCCGAATACCTGCTGGCGAGTCTCGGCGCGGCACTCGCGCTGCCCAAGTCGAAGGTGAACGCGGACGCCCACGAGACCACGGACCGGATGTGCACGCTTCCGACCTCGGTTGACGATCTCATCAAGGCCATCGATCTGCGCGAGGAGCGCTCGCAGCGCATCTGGAGCGGCGTGGCTCCCGGATCCACAACCCGCGAGACAGTGCTTCGCATCGTCGATGCCGATGCAGAGATCTGTGGCGCATCCTCAGAAGTCTCCGCATTCACGCGCGCGGTCGATGGCATCAATACGGTCGATGAGATCGCCGGTTCATGCGGATTCACCCGAGCCGAGGCCATCGTCATCACCGCAGCACTGATCTCCGGCGGTGCTGTCGCGATCGCAGGCCGCAAGCCTGTTCACGGGGCGCATGTCCCCGAGGACTTCGCCACCATCACCCGCTGATCATCGAGAGCTCCCCTTCATGGATTCCCTAGAGATCCTCGTGATCGCCGTCCTCGCCTTGCTCGGGCTCGCGGTGGGCTCATTCCTCAACGTCGTGATCGCGCGAGTGCCCGAAGGCGCATCGGTGATCTCGCCGAGATCGAGATGTCCGCGCTGCCGGACGGAGCTCGCCAACCGTGACAACATCCCGGTGCTCAGCTGGCTGGTACTTCGCGGCAGGTGCAGATCCTGCTCGAC
>JBJSWO010000176.1:0-8663 GCA_046085905.1 Actinomycetes bacterium
ATCGAACATTGCCGCGACGTCTACTGGCTGCTTGGTGAGGTCTGCTCGCACCTGCTGAACTTAGCAACTGCCCATACGCTGTGCAGATGCAAGGATCCGACCGCGCACCCGTGACTACCGAGGCCACGGGCCCCAGCAGCGTCCTCCGGGTGAGCACTCGCCCCATCCCCGACGCAGGCGATCTCCTCCGCCGAATCCCACGGGATTCCCCGGTGGCCTGGGTGCGCGGTGGCGACGGCATCGTGGGCTGGGGTGTCGCGGCTCGACTCGAGGTTCGTGGCCGCGAGCGGTTCAGCCGCACTCAGCGCTGGTGGAACCAGCTGTGCGCCAGTGCGGTGATCGACGACACGGTCTCGGTGCCCGGCACGGGTGCAGTGGCCTTCGGCTCCTTCGCCTTCGACCCCGAGCGCGACATGTCGGTGGTCATCGTGCCGAAGGTCGTGCTCGGCCGTCGCGGCGGACAGTCGTGGATCACCACCATCGGCCTGGGTAACGCGGATCCGACCGAAGTCTCCCCCGTCACCGCCCTGCCGGCCGCACCCACATCGGTCACATGGTCACGCGGCAGTCGCGATCGGGCCGACTGGGAGTCGTCGATCGCCGACGCGATCGCGCGCATCAACGCGGGCGAGATCGACAAGGTGGTTCTCGCACGCGACATCATCGCCGAAGTCGAAGGTGATCTCGACCCGCGGCATCTGCTCGTGAACCTTGCCGAGGCCTATCCCTCTACCTGGACCTTCTGCGTCGACGATCTCATTGGCGCGACCCCAGAACTCCTCGTCCGGCGCACCGGAGATCTCGTCACGAGTCGGGTTCTTGCCGGCACCGTGAGCAAGCTCGGGGATGAGACGCGCGATGCCTCGCGGGCCAGCGAACTGCTCGACAGCGACAAGGATCTTGCCGAGCACGAGTACGCCGTGAACTCGGTGGCTCGGGCGCTGGCAGCGCATTGCACCGATCTTGAAGTGCCCTCCACCCCTCATGTGCTTCCACTCGCGAACGTGCAGCACCTCGCCACCGACGTCACCGGGCGTCTCGCCGACAGTGCGTCGGTACTCGCACTCGCCGCATCACTGCATCCCACCGCCGCGGTGTGCGGAACGCCGACAGAACGCGCCTTCGCTCTCATCCGCGATATCGAGGGCATGGACCGAGGCCGTTACGCGGGGCCGGTGGGATGGTTCGACTCGCACGGTGACGGCGAGTTCGGCATCGCGCTGCGCTGCGCGGAGATCGATGCCGAGAGCAAGCGAGTCCGGGCCTTCGCGGGCTGCGGAATCGTGGCCGGCTCGAATCCGGCCATGGAGTGGGCCGAGGCGGACGCCAAGCTCATTCCGATTCGCACGGCACTCGGCAGTTAGGCCTCACGCCGAGGCGAGCGCCTCGCCGATGGCGCGCTGCACATTGCGCAGCATCCGAGCCTCGCGATCTCGATCGCAGGTGACGGCCACGATGACGTGCAGCCCGCCCGCCTCGAGAGCTGCGTCAATGCTCGTGCGAAGTTCTTCTGCTGTCGAGACGCGCACGGTGTCGGCGCCATAGGACCGCGCCAGCGCAGCGACATCGGTCTCGGACGCCGTGCCGAAGACGCGCTCGAAGACCGACGCGAACCGCTCATCGCCCTGCTCGAGCGACGAGAAGATCCCACCGCCACTGTTGTCGGCCACGACGTACACGAGATCAGGTCGCTCCTCGCCGGCGGGCACCGAGAGTGCATTGCTGTCATAGACAAAGGTGAGGTCGCCGAGGAAGGCGATTGCCGCCGAGCCGCCATTGTCCTGAAGTGCGCGGGCGGCTCCCCATGCCGACGACACCGCGCCATCGATACCTGATGTACCGCGATTGGCGAGAACGATCGCATCGCGCACCGACGTGGAGGCGAAGTTCAGCAGATGCCGGATGGGCCACGACGGGCCGCTGAAGAGCAGCCCGCCGTCAGGGACCATCGGCGCGATGACGCGAGCGATGTGCACACCGGTGAGGAGCTCGCCGTCACCGGCAAGCGCGGTCTCGACTGCCGCAGCGGCGAGAACATCAGCGCGCTGCCATTCGGAGAGCCAGCTCTCGTCGATCTCCATGTCCTCGGGAGGCAGTGGCACGGAAGTCACGACGAGATCAGCACTGCGCATCGGATCACTCCATGACGGCTGCTGATCGACGGCAATATGCAACGGCGTGCGCGCGATCATGCGCAGGAGCCCGCGACTGAGCCCCACCCGACCGACCGTGATGACGATGTCGGGCACGTGCTCGTCACAGAAGGACGAATCGGCGAGCAGGAGCGCACCGTGCGCGAGCGCGGTGTCGCAGCCGGCGACATTTGCCGTGGGCTCGCCGATGATCGGCCATCCGGCGCTGTCGGCGAGATCGTCGATCAGCTCGACAGCATCATCACCGTCGTGATCGCCCACGATGATCAGGCCACGGGGAGGGATCTCGGCACCCTCGATCAGGGACTCGAGAATGTCATCGAGCGGAGTGCTCATGCCCGCGATGAGTCGCGCATCGGCTGTCCAGGGCCGACCATCATCGCGTCCGTCGAGCGGCTCGACCCACTCGAGGTCGTCGTCATCGGCGACGAGCGGCTCGGCGAACGGAATGTTGACGTGCACCGGACCCGGGCGAACGGCATCGGTAGCGAGCGCGACCGCGCGCGCGATCGTCGAACGCCAGTAGCGCACCTGGCCGACCGCCTCGCGGGCCACCGACATGTCGATGGCCGCACGCGCATGCTCGCCGAAGACACCCGGCTGCCTGATCGTCTGGTTCGCACCGACATCACGCAGCTCCGGCGGACGATCGGCCGTGAGGAGAATCATCGGGATGCCGGAGAGATCGGCCTCGACAACGGCCGGATGCAGGTTGACGGCGGCGGTGCCCGAAGTCGTGATGACGGCGGCCGGAACACCCGTGATCTTGGCGAGCCCGACGGCGAGATATGCGGCTGAGCGCTCGTCGATGCGCACATGAAGACGAAGCTCCTGACGAAGCTCGGCTTCGGCCGCCGCGATGGCCAGGGCTGCGGAACGGGAACCCGGCGATACGACGATGTCGGAGACGCCGCAGCGCAGGAGCTCATCGATGATGACGCGAGCCTGGGCTGTCGACGGATTCACGCCCTCAGCCTATGCCGAGGGCATCGCGCATGCGATCGGTCGCGCCTGCATTCCAGGCGACGATCAGGCGCTCTCGCCACGCTGAGGCATCGATGACCCGCGCACGAGCGCGCTCGAGTGCATCCGGGTCAGGCTCGACGTGCATGACAGAGAGGGCACCTTCGCTCGGAACGATCGGAGTGACGACGAGATCATCGGCAAGCAGGGCCCCCGTGCCCAGTCCTGCGGCAAAGGCGAGCTCCGGCAGTGCGCCGGCAAGTGCGAGTGCAGTGCCGAGACCCACGGAGGAATCCATCGCCCCGCTCACCACCACGGGCATGCCCAGGTCGGCGATGAGCTCAAGCGCAGAGCGCACTCCGCCCAGGGTCGCCGGCTTGATGATCGCGACGTCGGCACACTCGCGCAGATCGAGTGCGGACGGATCAGCGGAGGTGCGGATGCCCTCGTCTACGGCAATGCGCACTCCGGTCTCTCGTCGAACGACGGCGAGGTCATCGAGCGAGGCACATGGCTGCTCGGCGTACTCGATGCCGTAGCGAGCACAGCGTTCGAGCATCGCGATCGCCTGGTCGAGGCTCCACTGCGCGTTCGCATCCAGGCGAATGCGGCCTATGCCCTCGCCGAATTCCTGATCGAGAACCTCGCGCACGACTGCTGTGCGAGCGATGTCGAGATCGGGTGACTCGCCGACCTTGATCTTGATGGTGCTGCAGCCTCGGGCGACCGCCTCGAGGGCGAGCTCGCGGGACTGCTCCGCGGAGAGCGCAGGGATGATCGCGTTGACCTCGACCATATCGCGCACCGGAGTCGGCCAACCCTCGAATGCGGCCTCCACGGCCGAGGCGAGCCAGCGCCCGGCGGCTGCAGGCGAGTAGTCGGCGAAGGGCGCGAACTCACCCCACCCGAACGGGCCCTCGATGAGCATTCCCTCGCGAGAGTCGACACCGCGAAAGGTGCGGCGCAGGGGCAGGGCGAAGGGCACGGCAGCATCGAGAAGCCGCTGCAGGTGCCGATCGGTCATGGGCGCTTGGGGAACTGACTGAAGTCGGGCCGCTGCTTGTTCTTGTAGGCATCGCGACCATGCTGCGCCTCGTCGGACATGTAGAACAGCAGGGTGGCATCGCCGGCGAGCTGCTGGATTCCGGCCAGGCCGTCGTCGGCCGCGTTGTGCGAGGCCTTGAGCATCCGCAGTGCCAACGGCGAGAGCTCGAGCATCCGCTTGGCCCAGTCGACTGTCTCGATCTCGAGATCCTCGATCGGCACGACCGAGTTGACCAGGCCCCAGTCGTAGGCCTGCTCGGCGCCGTACTGGCGGCACAGGTACCAGATCTCGCGTGAGCGCTTCATCCCGATCGTTCGAGCGAGCAGGCCCGAGCCGTAGCCGCCGTCGAAGGAGCCGACCATCGGACCCGTCTGCTGGAAGCGGGCATTGTCGGCGGCGATCGAGAGGTCGCACACCACGTGGAGCACGTGACCGCCACCGACGGCGTAGCCGGCGATCATCGCGACGACCGGCTTGGGCGTGCGACGGATCTGGATCTGGAGATCTAGGACGTTGAGTCGACCGATGCCCTTCTGCGCGACGTGGTCATTGCCGATGTACCCGTCGTCACCACGGATCATCTGGTCGCCACCGGAACAGAAGGCGAGATCGCCCTCGCCGGTCAGGATGATGACGCCGACCGAATCGTCATCGCGGGCCTTGTTGAGGGCGTCCTGCAATTCGAACAGGGTCTGCGGGCGGAAGGCATTGCGCTTCTCGGGACGGCAGATAGTGATCTTCGCGATGCCCGCGGCATCACCCGATGACAGCTCGTAGCGAATATCGCCGTACTCCCCTGCCGAGCGCCACTCGCAGGCCGGAGTCGCGGATGAATGCGCGGGGTTGGTCAGCGCAGGCGAGCCCTCCGGGGCAACGGGCGGCAGGACATAACGAGTGCGGGTATCCATGATGCCGAGGTTACCGTCACCTCCTAGGCTCGGCGCGATGGCTACTGACCCGCTGGTACGCATCCCCGTTCCCTCGGGGCCCGCCGGAATCGACGCACTCGCCGGCCCTCTGCGTTCCGCATTGGAGGGCAGCGGCCCGGCCATCACTCCCATCCCGGTGGTCAGCGCGGCCATCTCCGACGACTATGTGCGCGCTCTTCTGCGCGCCACGGCACCCGGCGAGCCCCTCGAGGACGAACGCACCGCGGTGGTGCTGTCGACCTCCGGATCGACCGGAAGTCCCAAGGGCGTGCTGCTCTCGGCTGCGAACCTGACAGCGCTTCACCCCTGGCGGGATGAGCCCGCGACCTGGGTGGTCGCGATCCCGCTGACATCTGCCGGCGGACTCAACGTGCTCACCCGCGCGCTCACCTCCGGTTCCTCGTACGTAGGCGTCGACAGCCTCGGCGGTGCTCGCCCGTTCACTCCCGCAGGCTTCGCCGTGGCGGTGTCCGAGGCGATGGCTCTCGGAATGCCCGTGCGCACCTCACTCGTGCCTGCCCAGGTGCGTCGACTCCTGGGCGACTCGCAGGGAGCGGAGGCACTTCTCGCGTGTACGACGATCCTCGTCGGAGGAGCCGGGCTCGACGCCGGGATCCGTGATGCTGCCTCGGCACAAGGCATCTCCCTCATCTCCACCTACGGCATGACCGAGACGTGCGGGGGCTGCGTCTACGACGGACTTCCGCTGAGCGGAGTCACCGTGAGCATCGATGCAGATTCGCGCGTCACGCTCGGCGGACCGAGCATCGCCCTGGGATACCGGAATCAGCCCGCACTGACCGCTGCTCACTTCACTGACGGTCGCTTCCTCACCAGCGATCGCGGCGAGATCACTGATGGAGTGCTTCGCATCACCGGTCGCAGTGATGACATCGTCACGGTGAACGGCGTGAATGTCTCCGTCACCGCTGTCGAGGAGGTGCTGCACGCAGATTCGGGAGTTCAGGAATGCGCGGTTGTCGCCCTCGATGATCCCGAGCGCGGCAGCCGACTCATCGGCTTCATCTGCGGTGCCGACATTGACACGGAGTCACTGCGCGGTCTGGTTACCGAGCGACTGGGCATCGCCGCGCGACCGTATGCGATCACTACGATCGACCACCTGCCCACGCTTCCCGGTGGCAAGACAGACCGGCAGGCACTCATCGCACTCGCTCGGGAGACTTCCTGATGGCCACCGTCTCTGAATGGATCGCCGGCTCCCGACCGCGCACGCTCCCGGCGGCTTTCGCCCCGGTCATCGTCGGCACAGGTCTGGCCATCGGCGCGAAGTCATTCAACGCGTGGGCCGCACTGCTCGCGCTGGTCGTCGCGGTGGCACTGCAGATCGGCGTCAACTACTCGAATGACTACAGCGACGGGATTCGCGGGACCGACGAGGTGCGCGTGGGGCCGGTACGACTGGTGGGCCAGGGTCTGGCCCCGGCCGCGCAGGTGAAGCGCGCGGCGATGCTCAGTTTCGCCACAGCCATGCTTGCCGGGCTCGGGCTCGTGCTGATCACGCAGCGATGGTGGCTAATCCTGATCGGCCTCGCCTGCGTCGCAGCCGCCTGGCTCTACACCGGCGGAAAGCACCCCTACGGCTACCTCGGCCTCGGAGAGATCTTCGTGTTCGTCTTCTTCGGGCTCGTGCCGGTCGTCGGCACCTTCTACGTGCAGTCGCTCACCGTGACCGCGAATTCGATCATTGCGGCCTGCGGAGTCGGCTTCCTCTCCTGCGCGATCCTGGTCACCAATAACCTGCGCGACATCCCCGGGGACATCCGAAGCGACAAGCGCACCCTGGCTGTCAGGCTCGGTGCTGCGCGCACGCGCATTCTCTACGTGCTACTGGTCATGGGTGCCGCAGCGTGCGTCGTGGTGCTCACGTTCACCTACTCGAGGTCCGCCGTACTGGCGCTGGCATCGTTCGCCCTTGCCGTGCCGCCGACCCGGATCGTGATCTCGGGGGCAGAGGGCCGCGACTTGATCCCGGCCCTGAAGGGAACGGGAGTCCTGCTGCTCGTCTACGGCATCGTGCTGGGCATTGCCCTGACGCTCGACTAGTCGACGTCCTCAGCGCGAGTCGATGCGTCGATGCGAGCGTTCATTCGCCTGAAGAACGAGCTCAGCGCGATGCTCATCGCATCGCGCTGACCGTTGAGCACGATGATGCTCACCGCCCCGGAGATCAGGATCGCGAAGGCAGCGGCAAAGAGCCCGGTGATGGGAGTCAGCAGCTCGATCAGGACCCAGGCGCCGACGAACATGATCACGCGCAGGGCGGTATAGAGAACGATCGACCATGCCGAACGGGTACTGGTGCTCACGAGAACACCGTACGCGCTATGCCGTTATCCTGGTTCAACAGGGAGGGCCACATGCTTCGGGTTGTGCTCATCATCATCCTGATCGGCGTCTACATCGCGTCGATCATCGATGTCATTCGCACGCCCTCGCGGGAGTCGCGAAGGCTGCCCGTTTTCGTCTGGCTGCTGATCGTGATCGTGCTTCCGGTGCTCGGCGGTCTCATCTGGTGGCTCCTGGGTCGCGTGTGGCCGGACCGAGGGCGCAAGCGCCGGACCATTGCCTCCCCCGACGACGATGCCCGTTTCCTGCGCCAGCTCGACGAGGAGGCATGGAAGCGCAAGATGCGCGAGCGTCGTGAGGGGGGCGCAGCCGACGGCGACGACTCCCCCGCCCCTGCCGAAGGCTGATGCCCGAGTGCTCGGAGGCTAGACGCCGGAATACGAGTGCAGGCTGTTGATGAACAGGTTGACGCCGAAGTAGTTGGCCAGGAATGTCGACCAGCCGATGATCGCGATCCACGAGGCCCTGTTGCCGCGCCATCCGACGGTGCTGCGCGCGTGGAGGTAGGCCGCGTAGACCACCCACGTGATGAAGGCCCAGGTCTCCTTGGGATCCCAGCCCCAGTAGCGACCCCAGGCATTCTCGGCCCAAATCGCGCCGGCGATGACTGCGAAGGTCCAGAGCGGGAAGGTGAACGCGATAACGCGATTGGCCATGACCTGCAGCCGCTCCTGCGAGGGCATGCGTGCCGTGAGGCCGGTGACCTCTGCACCGGCGGCCTTGCGTTCCGCATGACCGCGAAGCAGCGCCAGCGCCGACACGGCCGCGGCGAGCGTGAAGGCACCCGAGCAGACGATGGCGGCAGAGACGTGGATGACCAGCCAATACGATTTGAGGGCCGGAACGAGCTGAGCTGCCTCCGTGTACAGCACGGTGACAGCGAGGCCGAGCGTGAGCAAGGCCGGGATGACGATGAAGATGCCCAGCCATCGAACGTCACGCTTGAGCGAGAAGCCCAGGAACACGACCAGGATGCCGAGCGCGGCCGTGATCGAGAACTCGTACATGTTGCCCCACGGCACGCGACCGGCCCAGACACCGCGAAGTACTACACCGGCGAGCAGGAAGACCGTGCCCAGCCAGGTCAGTGACATGGCGATATTCGCCGAGCGACGACCCGGGGTGGCGGGCTCGACAATCTCAGTGCGGGTGATGACCGCGGAGCTCACTGAGAGCGAGCTCGTCGAGAGCGTGGGCGGCACC
>JBJSWO010000177.1:0-14887 GCA_046085905.1 Actinomycetes bacterium
CATTGTCGGTGCACAGCCTCGGGCTCGGCACGCGAAGGATGATGCCGGCATCATCGCAGCGCTGCTGCGCGAGGGCGCGCAGCCTGCTGTTCGCCGCGACTCCTCCGCCGATCACCAGGTGCTGCGCGTCATGGGCGAGGCAGGCAGCGACGGCCTTTCTGGTGAGAACGTCGACGACTGCCTCCTGGAATGACGCCGCGACATCAGCGACGTTGATCGAGGTACCGGCCGCCTTCTCCTTGGTGATCCAGCGGGCGACCGAGGTCTTCAGGCCGGAGAACGAGAAGTCGAACTCGTGCTCCTCCATGTCATGGGAGGCGGTGAGCCCGCGCGGGAATGCAATGGCGGTGCCATCGCCCTCGCGTGCGACTCGATCGATATGCGGACCACCCGGGAAGGGCAGGTCGAGAAGTCGAGCGACCTTGTCGAATGCCTCGCCTGCGGCATCGTCGAGGGTCGCACCGAGCGGCGTGATGTCCTGCGCATCGTCGCGCACCAGGAGCAGCGACGAGTGACCACCGGAGACCAGCAGGCCGATCGCCGACTCGGGCAGTGGCCCGTGCTCGAGCTCATCGACCACGACATGCCCGGCCAGGTGGTTGACCGCGTAGATCGGCTTGCCGAGGGCGACAGCCAGGGCCTTGGCTGATGCCGTGCCGACCAGGAGCGCACCGGCGAGGCCCGGGCCGGCCGTCACGGCGAGGGCGTCGACATCCGAGAGACGAATCCCCGCCTCCGCGCACGCGCGCTCGATCGTCGGCACCATGGCCTCGAGATGCGCGCGACTGGCGACCTCGGGCACGACACCGCCGAAGCGCGCATGCTCGTCGACACTCGAGGCCACGGCATCGACGAGCAGGGTCGAGCCGCGCACGATGCCGACACCTGTCTCGTCGCACGAGGTCTCGATTCCGAGCACCAGGGGCTCGCTGCTCATGAGTCACCTCGCCCGGATGGCTGAGCCAGCGGTCGCAGTCGCATGATCAGGGCATCGACGCCGCTCGCGTAGTAGTCGCGGCGCCTGCTGATCGACTCGAAGCCGAATCGCTCGTACATGCCGATCGCACTCTCGTTATCGGAGCGCACCTCGAGCAGCAGTTGAGTGCAGTCGTGCCGCACCGCGATGGCGATGAGCTCTTCGAGCAGTGCCCGGCCGACACCTCGCCCCTGCGCGGTCGGCGAGACAGCAATGGTCTGCACATCAGAGTCGGGCGGAAGCAGGTACGCACCGGCATAGCCGAGGATCACGCCATCGTCCTCCGCCACGACGTACTCGCGAGTGGGTTGCGCGAGCTCTCCCCAGAATTGCTCGGCGCTCCATGGGTCAACCTCGAACACAGCAGTCTCGATTGCGTGCACGGGCTCGATATCGGGCCAGCGCATCGGGCGCAGGGTGACGGCGCTCATGACTTCACCGCCGGTGCGACTGCATCGGGGCGGCGGATGTAGAGCGGCACGGGCGCGAGGAGTCGTGAGCCGCGCACGGAGTCTGCCGTGGCACCGGTGTCGTCACCGTGCATCGACAGGTCGATCTCGGATGTCGCCACCGACTCCCCGGCATCGCGATACGAACCGGCCAGTCGGGCGATGACCGCGGCGCGCGGGCGCAGGGGCTCCCCCGAGCCGCCGGAGAGCTCACCGAATCGAGGCAGGGCAGCGATCTCGGCATCGAGCTCGTCAATGCGACTCACGCGCGGCCCGTCGATGCGACGTCGGTTGCGGTCGTACCGAGCCCAGTAGGCCTCCTTGCGCCGCGCATCGGCCGTGACCAGGAAGTCCCCGGCACACGACACCTGGGCGGCGATCGCATCCAGGGAGCAGATGCCGACGACGGGCAACGACCAGGCAAGCCCCAGCACCTGCGCCGTGGCGACTCCCACGCGCAGCCCCGTGTACGGGCCCGGGCCGACCCCGCAGGCGATGAGCTCGGGGCGCAGGCCCTCGTCGAGCACTTCGCGCAGCAGCACGGCCAGCACCTCGGCATGACGGCGTCCGTCGACGACCTCGCGAGTGATCACCGTGTCACCGTCGACGAGGGCGACCGACGACAGCTCGGAGGAGGTGTCGATACCGAGAATTCTCATGCGAGCAGCTCCTGCAACGCCGCGTCATCCCAGCGGGCGCCGAAACCCACGACGCTCATCACTCGAGTCTCGTCGTCATCGGATTCGGAGCGGGCGATGGTGATCACGACGCGATCCTCGGAGAGCTGCTCGACCTTGCCCTCACCCCATTCGACGACGGTGATCGCCGCACCCAGATCGGAATCGAGGTCAAGGTCGTCGAGCTCGAGCGAGGAGCCGAGTCGATAGGCATCGACATGCACGAGATCCGGGCCGACTGATGTCGGGTACACGCGGGCTATGACGAAGGTAGGGCTGGTGATCTGCTCGGTGACACCGAGCCCGGCACCCATGCCCTGCACGAATGTGGTCTTGCCCGCGCCCAGAGCGCCACTGAGGATCAGCAGATCGCCAGGCCTGCAGCAGCGAGCGATGTGGGCACCGCGGTCTCGCATCGCAGTGCCGGTGGGAATGGAGATCGAGCTCATGCGACCGGCTGCGCCGACATCGCGATATCGCGCTGCACGCGATCGAGCAGCTCGATGAGCAGATCGTCGACCTGATCAGGGTGCTCAAGGGTGAGCATGTGACCGGCATTGGGCAGGATCACGAACTCGGCACCCGGGATGCCCTCGACGATCTGCGCACTGTTCTCGAGCGGCACGAGACGATCGGCATCACCGGCGATGACCAGCACCTCGGCGCTCTGGAACACCGGAAGCACATCACGCTTGTCGTGATCCTGCAGGGCCGGCAGGAACTCGGCCATGACGTCGATCGGAGTACCGGAGATCATCTCGGCGACGAACTTGCCCGCGGCATCGGGCGCCGTCGAGCCGAATGAGTACAGACGGGTGACCAGCAGAGCAAGATCACTGCCCCCGCGTACGGCCTTCTCGACGACCTCCTTGCGCTTGGCCAGGGAGGCGAATACGTGCGGAGCCACGCGATGGAGCATCGGGCCGACGAGCGGCAGGCCGAGCGAGCCGTTCTCGATCGAGGTCGGAGTCGTCGCGATGAAGGCCACGCCGTAGACGCGCTCCTCGATGAGGTCAGGCCGCACATCAGCCAGTGCCATCAGCGTCATGCCGCCCATCGAGTGGCCGATGAGCATCAGCGGGCCGGTCGGAGCCAGTGTCTCGATGACGGTTTCGAGATCGCGCCCTAGCTGATCGATGTGGTGCGAGTCGAAGTCGGCACGTGCGGATCGGCCGTGACTGCGCTGGTCGTAGAACACCAGCCGCGCACGCCCGCGCAGGGCCTGGCGTTGGTAGTGCCAGGAGTCCAGGTTCAGCCCGTAGCCATGCGCGAAGATGATCGTGAGTCCGGTATCGGTCGCGGGATCAGCCTCATCGACCTCGGCGTGCAGGATCACGTCATCATCAGCAGTGATCTCGTACACCGTGCCACGCAGCGAACCGAGCTCGTTGTCGTCGACATCGGGGCGTGCGGATCGCGCGAGTACCGCGCGCTCGACCACGGCGCCCACGGCAGCACCGGCCGCCAGCACACCGGCTGCGAGCAGGCCGCCGCCTGCCATGCGCAGAGCACCACCGAGATCGTTACCCACGGCAATGACTCATGACTCGTAGATTCGCGGAACGCGAGGAGCGATACGGGTGACGACCTCGTAGCCGATGGTGCCGGCGTGCTCGGCCCACACTTCCACCGGATCGCCATCGCGCCCGAAGAGCACGACGTCATCCCCCACGGCGAGTCCGTCAGGATTCTGAGCGAGATCGACCATGAACTGATCCATGGCCACCGTGCCGACGATCGGGTAGGTGCGTCGGTTCACGCTCACGTGCGCACGATTGCTCGCGCTGCGCGGAACTCCATCGGCGTAACCGATCGGGATCAGCCCGATGAGGGTCGACTCGGCCGCTGTCCAGGTCTCGCCGTACGAGACCGAGGCACCGGCCTCAATGCGCTTGATGCCGGCGAGCTTGGCGCGCAGGGTCATCACCGGACGCAGGCCGAGATCGGATGCCGTGCCCATCTCCGGGTTCGGCGAGACTCCGTAGATACCGATGCCGACGCGCACGATGTCGTACTGGCAGTCGGGGTAGGCAAGCACGGTTGCAGTGTTGCCCAGATGACGCTTCAGGTTCACCAGCCCCGCGGCTTCGGCCATCGCGATCGCGCGCTCGAAGACGGCCCGCTGCGTGGCCACTGAGGTAGTTCCGATGACATCGGCGCTCGACAGATGCGACCAGATGCCCACGACCTCGACATCGTCACTCGACGCGAGTGCCGAGATGACCACGGCCCAGTCTGATTCAGGAACGCCATTGCGCGAGAGACCGGTATCGACCTTCAGATGCACTCGAGCCCGCAAGCCCAGGGACTTCGCTGCGGCAGCGATCTCCTCGAGGGCGGCGAGGCTGGAGACGGAGAGATCGACGTCGGCGGCCACGCATTCGGCTACATCGGGCTCACCCGCAGCCCACAGCCAGGCGAGGATGCGGCCGGTGTCACCGGCGGCTCGCAATTCGAGAGCCTCACTCGGCAGTGCGACACCGAGCCAGGCCACGCCGGCCTCGCGGGCCACGCGGGCCACCTGCACCATGCCATGCCCATAGCCCTCGGCCTTGACCACGGCCATGAGCTCGGCGTCGCCGGCACGAGCGGCCATCACACCGATGTTGTGATGCGCCGCCGCGAGGTCGATGACCGCTGCAGCCCTGGGCATGTGCCTAGTCTCCCCTACTCGTCGACACCGGCGCGCAGGGCCGCCAGGGCGTCCGGGATGAATTCAGCGATCTCGACCGCCGTGATGGGTGCTGCCACATCGGCGGCCAGCCGGCCGGCTCGACCGTGCACGAGAACTGCGGCCGCGGCAGTCTCGATGGGTGATGCCGGATTTCCGGCGAGCAGGGCACCCAGGATTCCGGCGAGCACATCACCCGAGCCTGCCGTCGCGAGGTCTGCGGTGCCCTCGGCGTCGATGAAGACGCCGCCATGCAGGTCGGCAATCACGGTTCCCGCGCCCTTGAGCACGACGATGGCCTGAAGCTCGGCGGCGAGGTCGAGTGCTGCGGCACGACGATCATCGCCGAGTGAGCGGAAGCGCGAGAACTCGCCATCGTGCGGGGTGAGGACGGTGACGCCGCCGGAGGCACCGCGCGCAGTGACCACGTCACGAAGCTCGATATCACCGGCGAGCAGGGTCAGCGCGCCTGCGTCGATCACGAGCGGTGCCTCCTCCGAGCATGCGGCCACGAGTAGTGCGCGCTGCTCCGAGGAGCCGTCGAAGCCGGGACCGCTCACGCGGGCGCGAATGTGCGGATCGGGAGCACTGCTGAGGACGACATCGGGGAACGCCGTCACGAGCGCAGTCGTGTCGATACCCGGCCGCTCCAGGTAACGCACCATGCCAGCACCGGCCGAGCGCGCGCCATCGACGGTCAACAAGGCCGCGCCGGGGTACTGACTGCCGCCCGCGATGATCTCGACGACACCGCGCGAGTACTTGTGGTCACTGCTCGCGGGCGCGCGCAGGAGGTCGGCGACATCTTCCTCCTCGAGGAGCAACGCGGTGGGCTCGCCGAGCGTCGAATCGAGATCGATATCGACGAGGTGAATGGCACCGGCGAACTCCTTGCCCGGCATGAGCAGCAGGCCGGGCTTGAGGGCGCCGAAGGTGACCGTGAGATCGGCGTCGATGGCCTCGCCCGCCACCGCACCGGTGTCGGCGTTGACGCCACTGGGGATGTCGACGGAGACGATCGCATTGGCCAGCGCATTCACCACGCGCACGCACTCGGCCATCGGCTCGCGCAATGCTCCTGCGCCACCGATGCCGACGAGACCGTCGATGACGAGATCAGCGTCGCCGACATCGGCGAGGCAGTCATCGGACCACGAGACGAAGGAGCCACCGGCACGGCGAAGGGCCGCGGCGCCTTCGGCATGAGGACTGTCGGTGAGCAGGAGTGCTGTCACTGCAGCGCCGCGCGAACGAAGATATGCACCGGTGAAGAGTGCATCGCCTCCGTTGTTGCCGCCGCCGACGAGCAGCAGCACCTGAGCGCCCACGACACTTCCGGCGACCTCGCCGAGCAGCCGGGCGCAGATCACCGAGAGTCCGAAGGAGGCTCGTTGCATGAGCACCCCCTCGGGAAGGTTGGCCATCAGCGAAGTCTCGGCCGCCCGCACCTGCTCGGAAGTGAAGATCTCACGCATGGGAAACGCCTTCGGCGACGACGAAGGCGATCGCATGGCCGCCATCGTGACTGAGCGAGAGATGCCAGTCGGCAATTCCGCGGGC
This sequence comes from Actinomycetes bacterium, assembly GCA_046085905.1. Taxonomy (GTDB): domain Bacteria; phylum Actinomycetota; class Actinomycetes; order S36-B12; family S36-B12; genus CAIKZY01. The sequence goes on from JBJSWO010000177.1 coordinate 6,334, forward strand.
CCGGGCCGCGTCGGCGATGGTGCCGGTGATGCGCAGTGAGGGCTTGCCGAGTGAATCGGCAACCACCTCGCAGTGATGCCATTCGAGCCCCTGGGTATCGCCCAGCACCTTGGCCACGGCCTCCTTGGCCGCGAAGCGCGCGGCGAGCGAGACTGCCGAGCGTGACTTCCCGTCTGAGGTCAGCGACTCAGCATCGGTGAAGAGCCGGGTGACAACACGCGGCGTGCGTGCGAGGACGGTGGCGAAGCGCTCGGTGTCGACGATGTCGACTCCGATGCCGATCACGGACGCCGGCAGGCCCCCCGTGAACTCGTCATTCAACAGTGACCGACTTCGCCAGGTTGCGCGGCTGGTCGACATCGTGACCCTTGGCCGTGGCCATCTCGCAGGCGAATACCTGGAGAGGCACGGTCGAGACGAGGGGCTGCATGAGCGAAGGAGTGACCGGGACGCGAATGACGTGATCACTGAAGTCCAGGATCTTCTCGTCGCCCTCTTCCGCGATCGCGATGATGACCGCGCCGCGGGCGCGCACCTCCTGGATTGCGGAGATCATCTTGTCGTGCAGGCGATTGGTGGGCGACGGCAGCACGACGACGACGGGAACGCCATCCTCGATCAGCGCGATCGGGCCGTGCTTGAGCTCGCCGGCGGCGAAGCCCTCGGCGTGCATGTAGGCGAGCTCCTTGAGCTTGAGCGCGCCCTCGAGTGCCACCGGGTAGCCGACATGGCGGCCGATGAAGAGAACGGACGTGGAGTTCGCGAAGGTGCGGGCAATGGCGCGGACCGGCTCGACGGTGTCGAGCACGAGATCGACCTTCTGCGGCATGCCTTTGAGGTCTTCCATGACATCGGAGATGTCGACGGCAGACATCTGCTCGCGCACCTGCGCGAGGTAGAGGCCCACGAGGTATGCCGCGACGATCTGGGTGAGGAAGGCCTTGGTCGAGGCGACAGCGATCTCCGGGCCCGCGTAGGTGTAGAGCACGGCATCGCATTCGCGCGGGATGGTCGAGCCGACGGTGTTGCAGATGGCGAGGGTGCGTGCACCCTGGGCCTTGGCATGGCGCAGTGCCATCAGGGTGTCCATGGTCTCGCCCGACTGCGAGATCGCGATGACGAGCGAGTCGGGCCCGACGATCGGGTCGCGGTAGCGGAACTCACTGGCCAGCTCTACCTCGACAGGGATGCGAGTCCAGTGCTCGACTGCATACTTCGCGACCATGCCGGCGTGGAAGGCCGTGCCGCAGGCGACCACGACGACCTTGGTGATGCCGCGCAGATCAGCATCCGTCAGGCGCATCTCGTCGAGCTGCAGGCGGTTGTCGGCATCGAAGCGCCCGCGCAGGGAGTCGGCCACCGCCTTGGGCTGCTCGGCGATCTCCTTGAGCATGAAGAGGTCGAAGCCGCCCTTCTCGGCAGCCGCGGCATCCCAGTCGACGGTGAACGGCGTGACGTCGGCAGGGCCGCCGTCGAAGGTGATGACCTCGGCACTCCCCGGAGTGATCGTGACGATCTGATCCTGGCCGAGCTCGAGGGCGTTGCGCGTGTGGTCGACGAAGGCCGACACATCGGAGGCGACGAAGTTCTCGCCCTCGCCCAGGCCGACGACGAGCGGCGAGTTGCGACGTGCCGCGACGACGAGGTTGGGCTGTGACTTGTCGATCGCGACGAGGGTGAACGCGCCCTCGAGTCGCTGGCAGACCATGCGCATCGCATCGGTGAGGTTGCCGCCGGCGGCGGGCATCGTGGCAGCGAGCAGGTGAGCGGCGACCTCGGTGTCGGTCTCCGACGAGAGCGTGACGCCCGCGGCGGTGAGCTCGGAGCGCAGTTCGGCGAAGTTCTCGATGATGCCGTTGTGGATCACGGCGATCGAGGAGTCCTCGCTGACATGCGGATGCGCATTGGAGTCGGTGGGGCCTCCGTGGGTGGCCCAGCGGGTGTGGCCGATTCCGGTGGTCGACTGCGGCAGCGGATCGGTACCGATCAGGCTCTCTAGGTTGGCCAGCTTGCCCGCCTTCTTGCGCACCTCCAGCGCGCCATCGGCGATGACGGCAACGCCGGCCGAGTCATAGCCGCGGTACTCGAGGCGCCGCAGCCCTGCGACCACCACCTCGAGGGCCTGCTTCTGGCCGACATAGCCCACGATTCCGCACATGCCCAAACCCTATTCGGTGCCCGTCGGTGTCCCGCCTCACGCCACAGACGCGGGAGGATGATCCCGTGCTCACCATCCGTGCGGTCGTTCCCGCCAGCCTCTCCCCTGCTGTGCGCGAGATCTTCGAGGCCGAGCCGACGGTCAGCAGCCTGACCATCCTGTCCGGAGCCAGTGCCCGCCCGGTGGGCGATGTGTACGAGGCCGATCTGCCGCGCGAGAGCGCGAATGACGTCATCCTGCGGCTCAAGGAAATCGGGGTGCAGCACGAGGGCACGATCCAGGTACTGCCCGTTCCCACCTGGATCTCCGAGACCGGCCTGGAGGCCGAGCAGTCGGCCCCGGGGGCCAGTGCCGACGCCGTGGTGTGGGCCGATGTCGTCGAGAAGGCCTATGACGAGACCGAGCTCACCTGGACATACCTCAGCTTCATGATCATGGCGACGTTGCTCGCCGCCATCGCGATCCTGACCGACTCGATCATCCTGGTGATCGGCGCGATGGTTCTCGGCCCCGAGTTCGTGGCCATCGCCGCACTCGGTCTGGCACTCGTGCGCAAGCGCCCCGTGCTGTTCAAGCGATCTCTGCGCACCCTCGCCATCGGATTCGCAGTCTCGATCAGCGTCGTCACTGTCGTGACGCTCATCGGCCGGCTGATCGGATTCATCAGCGTGGACGATCTCATGCGTCCGCGGCCGGGCACGCAGTTCATCTACACCCCCAACTGGTGGTCGCTGATCGTCGCGCTCATCGCGGGAGCCGCAGGCGTGCTTGCGCTGACCTCATCGCGTTCGGGTGGTCTCGTCGGTGTCTTCATCTCGGTGACGACAATCCCCGCCTCCGGAAACATCGCGGTGGCACTTGTCTTCCTGCAGTGGCATGAGGTGTTCGGCAGTGCGGCGCAGCTCGTGATCAACGTGGCCGGCATGGCCGCCGCCGGCTGGGCAACCCTGCTGCTGCAGCAGCAGGTGTGGGCGCGAACGACTACAGCGCGAGCTGCGCGAGAACGACGGCGGCAAGCTCGTCGGTAAGGCGCTGCGCCTGCTCGAGACTCGAGGCCTCGACCATCACGCGGATCACCGGCTCGGTGCCAGATCGACGCAGCAGCACGCGACCCGAATCACCCAGTTCGGCCTCGGCCTTGGCAATCGCCTCGGCCACGACCGGGTCAGTCTCGGCGCGCGACTTGTCGACGCCCTTCACATTGACGAGCACCTGCGGCAGCTTCTCGACGCGAGCGGCGAGCTCGGCAAGCGAGGTGCCGGTCTGGGCGACGCGGGCCAGTAAGTGCAGGGCAGTGAGCAGGCCATCGCCCGTGGTCGCGTACTCGCTCATCACGACGTGGCCGCTCTGCTCGCCGCCGAGCACGTAGCCGTTGGCCTTCATCTCCTCCAGCACGTAGCGATCACCGACGCCGGTTTCCACGACGGTGATCTCTGCCTTGCGCATCGCGATCTTGAATCCGAGATTGGCCATCACCGTTGCCACGACCGTGTTGTTCGCGAGCTTGCCCGCATCGCGCATGCCCTCGGCGAGGATCGCGAGGATGTGGTCACCATCGACGACGTTGCCGAGACCATCGACCGCGAGGCAACGATCGGCATCGCCGTCGTGCGCGATTCCGGCATCGGCGCCGTGCTCCTTGACGGCAGCAATGAGATCCTCGAGATGCGTGCTGCCGCAGTTCTCGTTGATGTTGTTGCCATCGGGCGCGTGATGAATCGGGATCACCGTGGCGCCGGCGCTCGCATAGAGCTCGGGTGCGATGAAGGATGACGCGCCATTGGCGCAGTCGACGACGATGGTCAGGCCATCGAGCGCGTGCGGCAGGGTCGAGAGCAGGAACTTCTCGTACATCTGCGGCGCATAGTGATCGGCGTGCACGCGGCCCACGGCTGCGCCGATGGGGCGTTCCCACGGCTCGCCGATGCGAGCCTCGATGGCGTCCTCGATCGCATCGTCGAGCTTGTGCCCGCCGCGGGCGAAGAACTTGATGCCGTTGTCGGGCATGGCGTTGTGCGAGGCCGAGAGCATCACGCCGAGATCAGCGTGGAGGGCATCGGTGAGGTAGGCGACTGCCGGGGTGGGGACCACGCCGAGCAGGGTGACGTCGACGCCGGCGCTTGCCAGGCCTGCGACCACTGCCGCTTCGAGGAATTCACCGCTGGCGCGTCCGTCGCGTGCGACGACTGCCTTGGGTCGATGCCCGTCGAATGCGCCCACGTCCGCGAGGACGTGGGCAGCAGCGACGGACAGATCGAGTGCAAGCTCTGCGGTGAGCTCGCGATTCGCGAGCCCCCGCACTCCATCGGTACCGAAAAGTCGGCCCAACGGATTAGCGCTTGCTGTACTGCGAAGCCTTGCGGGCCTTCTTGAGACCGTACTTCTTGCGCTCCTTGGCGCGCGGATCGCGCGTCAGGAAGCCGGCCTTCTTCAGGCTGGGGCGGTTGCCCTCGGTGTCGATGCCGTTGAGGGAGCGAGCCACGCCGAGGCGCAGTGCGCCGGCCTGGCCGGAGACGCCGCCGCCGGTCATGCGGGCGATGACGTCGAACTTGCCCTCAGCGCCCAGGGTCACGAACGGCTCGTTGACGAGCTGCTGGTGGACCTTGTTCGGGAAGTAGGTCTCGAGGTCGCGGCCGTTGATGGTCCACTTGCCGGTGCCGGGCACCAGGCGAACGCGGGCGATGGCCTGCTTGCGACGACCGGTGGCTGCGCCCGGTGCGACGACGACGTCGCGCTGAACGACGGCGCGCGCTGCGGGGGTCTCGCTGGTGTACTCCGAGGGAATGTCCTCGTCGATGTCGATATCGATATCGGTAACTGCGTCAGTCATGAGAAATCCTTATTCCTAAAAAGTCGTGGGCGCTTACTGCGCAACCTGGGTGATGGTGAACGGCTTGGGCTGCTGCGCCTCGTGGGGATGCTCAGCGCCTGCGTAGACCTTCAGCTGCTTGATCTGCTGACGACCCAGCTTGTTGTGCGGGAGCATGCCCTTGACGGCCTTCTCCACCGCACGACGCGGGTTGTTCTCCATGAGGTCGGAGTACGGGGTGGCAGTGAGGCCGCCCGGACGACCGGAGTGACGGTAGTCGAACTTCTGCTTGAGCTTGGAGCCCGAGAGAGCGACCTTGTCGGCGTTGATGATGATCACGAAGTCACCCATGTCCATATGCGGAGCGAAGGTGGGCTTGTGCTTGCCGCGCAGCAGTGCCGCGGCCTGGGTTGCGAGACGGCCGAGGACAACGTCGCTCGCGTCGATGACATGCCAGACGGGGTTAGCGTCGCCGGGCTTGGGGCTGTAAGTGCGCACGGCACTTCCTTCCACTCGATGGACCTGGTTTCTGCGCACCTCCGAGGAGGTGCCGTACTGCCCGGCATCCCTGCCGATCAGTCTGCTTCGAAAGCAGCCTGCCGAGGATAGCCGTGAGGGGACGACCAGGCCAAATCCGGTTGGGATCAGCGAATCTGGCGAATCGGGGCCTCATCGCCCCAGGCGCGGTCAGCGGTCAGGACCTCTGAGCCCAGGCGCTCCGCGGTCGCCAGGCACAGCCGGTCGCCCAGGGACAGACTCGGGCGCGACCGACGCATCAGGCCGGCTCGGGCACCGTCGTCGGTCGTCACGGGCACCACCGTGACTCCGTGGTGAAGCAGAACGGCGGACACCAGGGCCCAGCTCGCCGGCTCCAGGCAGTAGTAGGAAGCGACCTCTGCCCATTGGGCGGCGCTCATGAAGCATTCGGAATCCCAGACGCCTGCGACTTCCTCATGCCCCCGCTCACGCCTGAAGTAGGCGATTACGGCCGAGGTGTCGAGGAGAATGCGCCCCATTCGACCATCTCCTTCTCCTCGGCCACGTGCTCGGCCCGACGACCGGCAAGGAAGTCATCGACGCTGACAGTGGTGGCAGTCCGGATGCGCTCCATGGCCTCCTCCAAGGTGAGGAGCAGGACGCCGCCTGGAGCATCGACCGCGATCACGGCCGTGCCGGACTCCCATCCGTGGGCCGCACGGATCTCGGCCGGGATCACCAGACGGCCCTTGTCGCCCACGGTCAGCGAGTAGGAACGTGGCTCAAGAACAGGTGCGCTCATAAGGCCAAGGTACCACTTGGCCCTAAAGCGTGGGAAGTGTGATTTCTGATTCCCACCTCATTGATCCCGGCCCACCTGGCCGACGCCTAGGAAGACCGAGGGCCTGCCGGAGCGATTGCTCCGGCAGGCCCTCGGTACGAGATCAGGCGGACCAGATCGGGAAAAGGTTGTTCGAGCCCGAGACGAAGGTGGCCATGCCGGCAGGGATGAAGATCATCCGGACGCCGTTGATCTCCTCGTCGATGACGCCCCACTTCTTATCAATCTGAGCCTGGGCCCGGGCGATCGGGAAGCTGGAGCTGGTCGCCCAACCCAGGAGCCTGGCCCCGGGCTTGGCGGTCGGGCCGGACTGCGTGCACTGATCCGCTGACGGCAGGGTCAGCCAGGAGCCGGCGTAGCCGGTCGGGTTGCCGCCAGTGCAGGTCGCTCCGCTGGCTTCGACTGCGAGCGACAGGGTCTCGACCGCGGGAGTGGAGGTAGTCGACGAGGATGAGCCGCCTCCAGTGATGGTCACGTTGACCGATGCAGTGGTACCGCCGCAAGAGTTGGCTGCTGTCACCGAAAGGGTCCCGCTGGAAGACCCGTAACTGATGACGGCACTTGCGCCAGTCGCGGTGAGCGTGAGACTGCCACTCACAAGCGTGTATCCCGCGGGCAAAGACCACGTGACCGTTCCAGCCCCCGAAGTATTCGGGTTGCTAATGGTGAGTTGGTCGCCAGCCGCTCCAGTGAAGGCCGGGCCAGCCTGGTTCGCGAAAGTCCAGGATGTGCCACCCTGACATTGCAAGTGTGTCGAACTTGGACTGGCTGCCGCGTTTGCGGGCGACGCGACGACAACGCCAGCACCGAGAAGTACGGCTGTTGAAGCAGCAAAAACAGTGAATTTACGGCGCACGAAACCTCCATGAAAAAATTTATTAGAAAGATTGTATGCCCGACGTTGGGCCGCCACACCTGACCGCGCCGATGACCCCCAAAGGTGGCCGAGGAAATTCAAAGCACTACTTGGCGACTAGTCGCCGCTTCCGTCCGGCGAGCCCTCGGCCGATTCCTCGCCCAGCGACCGCCGGGCCCGCGTGAGGTCCTGACGCGCCTGCAACTCCTCGTCAGCCGGATAGCCGACCTCTTCGAGGGTGAGCGGGTGCGGGGCCATGGCGGCCACCCCGGGGTTCTTGATGCCGCTGGCCAGGCTCTCGGCGGGCCCACTGATGTCGCGTCGTCCGTCACCAACGGGCAGGAGCGCGCCGACGAGGTGACGCACCATCGAATGGCAGAAGGCATCGGCCTGGATGGTCATGATGGCGTCGCCCTCGGGGCTGCGATCCCAGCGAAGAACCTGCAGCTCGCGGATGTTGGTGGCCATCTCGCGCGGCTTGCAGAAGGGCGTGAAGTCCTGCTCCCCCAGCAGGGGCTTGGCCGCCTCATTCATGCGGTCGAGGTCGAGTGGTCGATACCAAGGCAAGGTGAAGGCGCGAGCAAGCGGAGTCGGGCCCAGCGGGTTGTCGCAGACGCGGTAGCTATAGCGGCGCCAGAGCGCCGAGAAGCGGGCATCGAAGCCCTCGGGAGCGATCTCGAGTGAGGTGACGCGAATGTCGTCGGAGATCGCGCGGTTGATGCGGGCGGCGGTGACGGGCTCGCGGCCGGTCATCATGCGCTCGTAGCGCTCGGGAGTGACGTCGAAGTGAGCGACCTGGCCGCGGGCATGCACGCCGGCATCGGTGCGCCCGGCGCAGGTGAGCTCGACCTCGCCGAAGGTGAGATGACCGAGCATGCGCTCGAGATCGCCCTGGACCGTTCTCGCATGGGATTGTCTGGCCCAGCCGGCGAACTCCTTGCCGTCGTACTCGATCCCCAGGCGCAAACGGATCAGCCCGTCACCGGTGATTCCGGTGGCGGGCTGATCGATGTTCGCGTTCGGGGCCAGGACTATTCCTTGGTCTCCGCTGCCTCATCGGCAGGTGCCTCGTCGGCTGCGACCTCGTCGACAACGGTCTCCTCGACCACTGCCTCGGGGGCCTCCTCGACGACTGCGGTCTCCTCGACCACGGTCTCCTCGACCACCGGAGCGGCAGCTGCCGGGGCGGCGGCCTTCTCCTTGGCGGCACGCTTGGTGGCACCCGTGGCCTCGGCGATAACAGCCTCGGTCATCGGCTCGACGAGCTCGATGACGGCCATGGGCGCGTTGTCGCCCTTGCGCGGACCGACCTTCGTGATGCGGGTGTAGCCACCGGGACGGCCTGCGAAGTTCGGGCCGATCTCGGTGAACAGCGCATGCACGACCGACTTGTCATGGATGACAGTCATCACG
>JBJSWO010000178.1:0-5574 GCA_046085905.1 Actinomycetes bacterium
GTCTCGATGGTGCGGGGATCCGCGAAATCTTCCGTCGCACCGATATCTACGTGCAGCCGTCGATCAAGGAGTCGTTCGGCCTGGCTGCGCTGGAGGCACGATGCGCCGGCCTGCCGTTGGTCATACATGCACGCTCGGGCACCACACAGTTCGTGACCGATGGTGTCGAGGGTCTCGTGGGCGCTGATGACTGGGCGATGGCCGGCGCGATCGCTCAATTGGCCCATGATCGATCGCTGCGCGACCGAATTGCCGAGCACAATCGCACCATTGAGCCCGCTGATTCGTGGCCGAATGTGCTGGCGGAGGTTATCCACGGGTACGAGGTCGCGGCGGCCGTCAGGAGCGACGCGGCGACTAGGCTCTAGGGCATGGCGAGGAATGCGGAATTGCGGTTCGTGAAGGGTCACGGCACCGGCAATGACTTCATCCTCATTCCCGACTACGAGGGTGAACTCGAGGTCACGCCTGACCACGTGCGCTATCTCTGCGATCGTCATTTCGGGCTCGGTGCCGATGGCGTGATTCGCGTCGTGCGCACGGCACGCGTGCCCGAGGTTGCCTCGATGGCGGATTCCGCCGAGTGGTTCATGGATTACCGCAACGCTGATGGCAGCATCTCCGAGATGTGCGGCAATGGTTCGCGCGTCTTTGCGCGCTACCTCGATGCCACCGGCCTGATCACCGATGTCGAGGTCCTGATCGCCACGCGCGGAGGCCTGCGCGCAGTGAGCATGGAATCCGATCTCACCATCACCGTCGACATGGGCATCCCGACCACGCCCCCCGGCACCGCAGTGGTGACTGTGGGCAGCAGGCAGCTGCCGGCCGTGGGCGTGATGATCCCGAATCCCCATGCCGTGTCATTCGTCGAGTCCCTCGACGATGCGGGTGATCTCCTCGTCTCGCCCGGTATCGCTCCTGCATCCGTCTTCCACGAGGGCGCGAATGTCGAGTTCGTCGTGATCCGCGGCGAGGACCACATCGCGATGCGTGTCTTCGAGCGTGGGGTGGGCGAGACTCTCAGCTGCGGTACCGGCGCCTGCGCCGCGGCCTTCGCCTACCTGCGTCGTACGGAAGCCCCGACAGGTCGCGAGGTGCGCGTCGACGTTCCGGGTGGCACTCTCGTCATCACCGAGACCGAAACCGGCCACCTGCTGCTGCGTGGCCCGGCGGATCTCGTGGCCCGCGGCACGGTTCTGCTGCCCTGATGCATTCACGAGGCATGCGCGCATGAGTCACGACGACGTCGACGACGACCAGCAGAGCACGGGTGACTACGAGCTCGAGGCGCGCGCCGGCCTGCGCCGGGTCTCGGGCCTGTCGACCGAGCTCGAGGATGTCACCGAGGTCGAGTACCGGCAGATCCGTCTCGAGAAGGTCGTGCTCGCAGGCGTCTGGACGTCCGGCACCGTGCTCGATGCCGAGCGCTCCCTGCGTGAGCTTGCCCTGCTCGCCGAGACCGCCGGCTCCGAGGTTGTCGACGGCGTGATCCAGCGCCGTGACAACCCGGATCCCGCCACGTATCTCGGCTCGGGCAAGGTCCTCGAGCTGCACGAGATCGTCAAGGCCACCGGCGCTGACACCGTCATCTGCGATGGCGAGCTCACGCCCGGTCAGCTGCGCCAGCTCGAGGCGATCCTCAAGGTCAAGGTCGTCGACCGCACCTGGCTGATCCTCGACATTTTCGCTCAGCACGCGCGCAGTCGCGAGGGCAAGGCGCAGGTCAGCCTTGCCCAGATGCAGTACCTGCTGCCACGTCTGCGCGGCTGGGGTGAGTCGCTCTCGCGTCAGGGCGGCGGCGCGGGCGGCAGTGCCAGCGGCGGTGTGGGCACGCGTGGCCCCGGTGAGACCAAGATCGAGACCGACCGTCGTCGCATCCGTGCGCAGATGACCAAGCTGCGCCGCGAGCTCAAGGAGATGGAGAAGTCTCGTGTCACGCAGCGTGCCTCGCGGCATCGCGCGGGCATTCCCTCGGTGGCGATCGCCGGCTACACGAATGCCGGCAAGTCGAGCCTGCTCAATCGACTCACGGGCGCAGGAGTACTGGTCGAGAACTCGCTCTTCGCGACGCTCGATCCCACGATCCGAAAGGCGAAGAGCCCGAGCGGACGCGACTTCACTCTCGCCGACACCGTCGGCTTCGTGCGACACCTTCCGCATCAACTCGTCGAGGCATTTCGCTCGACCCTCGAGGAGGTCAAGGACGCCGATCTCATCGTGCATGTCGTCGACGCCTCCGACGAGGATCCCGAGGGCCAGATCAACGCGGTGCGCCTGGTTCTCAATGACGTCGATGCCGGGCACGTGCCCGAGCTCATCGTCCTGAACAAGGCCGACATCGCCGACCCGGAGGTCGTCACGAACCTGCTGCGCCGCGAACCGCACTCGGTGGTGATCTCGGCGAAGACGGGCGAGGGCATCGATGAGCTGATGCTCGCCATCGAGGCCGATCTGCCCAGCCTGCTGCAGGAAGTCGATCTCGTCGTTCCCTACTCGCGCGGTGACCTGATCTCGCGGGCCCACGAGACGGGTGACGTCATCAGCATCGAGCACGGCGAGGACGGCACCCACCTGCATGCGCGTGTTCCCGAGGCGCTGGCCCACGACCTGCACGCGGCCTGCACATGACCGATGTCGACAACGCCCTCGATGCAGTAGTCGAGGCGCTGGGCGGTCAGCGGCGCGAGGGCCAGCATGAGATGGCCAATGCCGTCGCCACGGCAATAGGCGAGGGCTCGCACGTGATCGTGCAGGCGGGCACGGGCACCGGCAAGTCGTTCGGCTACCTGGTGCCGGCTGCCGTGCATGCGGCGACCACCAACAACACCGTCGTCGTGGCCACAGCCACCCTCGCCCTGCAGCGCCAGCTGGTCGAGCGCGATCTGCCGCGCCTTGCCGAGGCTCTCGAGCCCGTGATGTCGCGGCCGGTCACCTTCGCCGTGCTCAAGGGCCGCAATAACTACGTCTGCCTCGAGAAGCTGCACGGCACGGTGCCAGAGGACGAATCCGAGGCGTTGTTCAGCACCAAGCGCAGTGAGCTCGGCGACCAGGTCGTTGCCGTGCGCGAGTGGGCGGAGACCACTGAGACCGGTGACCGCGACGAGTACCCCGACGAGATCGATCCACGCGTGTGGCGCAGCCTCTCGGTCGGTCGTCGTGAGTGCGTAGGCGAGAGCAAGTGCGCCTACGGCGAGGAGTGCTTCACGGTCAAACGTCGTCTGCAGGCGCAAGAGGCCGATATCGTCATCACCAATCACGCCATGCTCGCGATCGATGCGATCGAGGGGATTCCGGTCCTTCCCGAGCATGATGCCGTGATCATCGACGAGGGCCATGAGCTGGTCGATCGGGCCACGGCGGCGATCACTTCCGAGCTGACCGTGGCCATGGTCGAGAAGGCCATCAGTCGCGTGCGCAAGCAGATCGACTCCGAGACCGTCGAGCGGCTTCAGGTGGCAGCCGAGACCCTTGACGTTGCGATGCGCGAGGAGGCGTTGGCCCTCGGCGGTCCGACTCAGCTCACCGCGCTGCCCAAGGGCGTGCTTCTCGCCCTGACCATGGTGCGCGACGCCTGCAACAACGCGATGAGCGAGCTTGCGGCTGATCGTGACAAGGAGCCGTCGGCGATGGCTGCGCGGCAGCAGGCGCGCGGTGCGCTGGAAGACGTGCACGATGTCGCCGGGTCACTTCTCATCGCCGGGGAGCATGACGTCGTGTGGCTGGACCCGGGCGAGAACCGGGCGCCCACGCTGAAGCTGGCTCCGCTGTCGGTCTCCGGGCTGCTGCGCGAGGCACTGTTCAACAAGACACCCGTGGTGCTCACGAGTGCGACGCTCACGGTCGGCGGGGGATTCGACTCCCTCGTCGGCTCCCTCGGATTGAGTGAGTCGACTGTCGTCACCATGGACGTCGGCTCGCCTTTCGATCACGCGAAGCAGGGAATCCTGTACGTGGCCAAGGATCTTCCCGCGCCTGGCCGCGAGGGCATCGCGATGGAGGCGCTCGACGAGCTTGCCGAGCTCATCGAGGCAGCCGGCGGGCGCACGCTCGCACTGTTCTCCAGCTGGCGTGGAGTCGAGCGTGCTGCTGAGTACCTGCGCGTGCGTCTCGATGCGAAGCGCTTCCCGGTGCTGGTGCAACGCAAGGGAGACTCGGTCGGAAACCTCGTCGACAAGTTCGCGGCCGATCAGGCGAGCACCCTGCTGGGCACGGTGTCGCTGTGGCAGGGCGTCGACGTGCCGGGGGAGTCGTGCATCCAGGTGGTGATCGACCGCATTCCGTTCCCGCGGCCTGATGACCCGCTGCTCAGTGCGCGCCAGCGGGCCGTCGATGAGGCCGGCGGCTCGGGCTTTCGCGCGATCGCGGTTCCGAAGGCAGGCCTTCTGCTCGCGCAGGGTGCCGGCCGCCTGATCCGCGGCCCCGAGGACAGGGGAGTCGTGGCCATTCTCGACTCTCGCCTGGCCACGGCCGCCTACGGTCGTGCGCTCCGGGCCAGCCTGCCGCCGTTCTGGTACACGACTGATCGGCCGACAGTGGTGAGTGCGCTGACCCGTCTTCGGGATGAATTGGATGAGGCGAATTAGAGCTTGCGCAGAACGGTGACGACCTTGCCCATGATCGTGGCGTCATCGCCCAGAATCGGTGCGTAAGCCGGGTTGTGCGGCATGAGCCAGACATGACCGTCGCGACGCTTGAAGGTCTTGACCGTGGCCTCATTGTCGAGAAGTGCCGCGACGATGTCGCCGCTCTCGCAGGTGCTCTGCTGGCGCACCACGACCCAGTCGCCATCGCAGATCGCGGCATCGACCATGGAGTCGCCGACGACCTTGAGCATGAAGAGCTCACCGGTGCCGACGAGATCGCGCGGCAGCGGGAAGACGTCCTCGATCATTTCCTCGGCAAGGATCGGGCCACCGGCGGCAATGCGGCCTACGAGCGGCACGTTGACGGCAGAGCCCGCGGAGTGGATCTCGCGAACCTCGGCGACCGTGGCGGGAAGTGATTGCGTGGTCTCAGGGCTGTCGGCGACGACCAGGGCTCGAGGGCGGTTGGGGTCGCGCCGCAGATAGCCCATGCGCTCGAGGGTGGCGAGCTGGTGGGCCACGCTGCTCGACGAGGTCAGGCCCACGCCCTCGCCGATCTCGCGCACGCTCGGCGGGTAGCCGCGCTCATCGACGGTGGCTCTGATCATCTCGAGGATTGCCCTCTGGCGCGTGGTCAGGCCGCTGTCATCGGCCGGGCCGTCAGGGAATTCGCTGACGCTGGCCAGGGGAGTGCCGTCGGCCTTCTTCTTCGGTGCCATGGGTCTGCCTCTCGATCGACTGTCGCCCGGTGCCGGGGGAGCTGGAGGGTCGGAACCTTCATCCCGAGCCACTGTCAGACCCCGCTGGCAGCCTGCGGCCATGACCGGAACGTTAGTTGCCACAGCCCGAAAAATCAAACACATGTTCGAATGTCGGCTGGACGTGTCGTCAAAACCGTGCTACACATCGCACATGCGTTCGATCGAACACACGTTCGAATCTTCCCCGAAAGGATCTGAGATGGCACTCGCAACCACCCTTCCCCGTA
>JBJSWO010000179.1:0-3958 GCA_046085905.1 Actinomycetes bacterium
TCGCTCACGATGCTGGGTACTCCGAATGATGGCAGCGTGCCCGGAAGCTACACGTGGAACGAGTACTCGAAGTCCGACTGCCTAGGTCAGAGTCTGCCGCGTACTTGAGCCATTGGTCATTGAATGTCTCGCAGAAGACATCACCCAGGCAGTCGGACTTCGAGTACTCGTTCCACGTGTAGCTTCCGGGCACGCTGCCATCATTCGGAGTACCCAGCATCGTGAGCGAGCGCACCGTGAGGTCCGAATTCGTCTGCTTCAGGATCCTGATTGCCGCGCGGCTGTAGAGCCCTCCGTTTGAATGACCGACCAGATCAACGTCTGTGACGCCGTACTCCGTGTGGAGATAGGTGAGGAAGCGTGCCAGTACTTCACCGGATGCATTGATGTCACCTGCTGACATGACGGTCATTGATTCAGGCAGAGTGATCGGGCAGTCCTTGAAGGGGCCGAAACTTGTCGGATCAGGCTCCTTCACCATCCCCCACGGCACGGTAGCCGGAGCCGTGTACACCTGCTTGCCCTGCTGCAACAAGTAGTCGCGGAGGGCGGTGTCGGAGTTACCCGCGGACAGGAACCCTTCCTCAGACGAGCACGCCTGATCGGGAGTGGTGAAGGGGCTTATTGCACCGCCGCCGGACATGATCACCACCGCACGCGATTCGGCCGCGGCAGTACCTAATGTCGATGAAGCCGCCGAGCACCCGCCTAGGACAAGTGTGCCCAGGGCAAGCGCAGCAATAGCGACCTTCATCGCGTCTCCCATCGTCCTCCGTCAGCGCGGATCACGCGCGACGGAAAGTGTGCCGGCTGGAGCCTAATGGTGCCCGGAGAGCGAGTAGCCCGCTGCGCCACCACTGCTATCGAATATGTGGGCACAAGGAGGTATCGTGTTAAAGGTTTTGGACAGACTTGATGCCTGAGGGCCACACAAGGGAGATTCATCCATGGCAAGAGTTCATGCAGGTCGCGTTTCCGCGCTTGTCGGAGTGGGAGTGCTCGCGACCTCGATCGCACTGGCAGCGCCTGCCGCCGCACGAAGCGTGACGGCGTCTGGCTCCACGAATCTCACCGCAGGCAACGGCACCGTCGGCGTGAATCAGGTGCTGACCGCCACCTTCACCTCTGACACTGCCACGACCTCCTGCGATGACGAGCCCGGTGCTGTGAGCTTCGGCTTCAAGGTCGGCAACGGCACCGACCTCGGCACGATCCCGGGAACGTGCACGCCGGTGAGCAACGGCTCCTACACGCCCGTCGCCACCTGGACAGCGACCATGAACTGGACCCCCACATCCAGCGGCTCGGTTTACGTCACGACCACCGCTCAGCGCCAGCTGATGGGCGGCAGCGGCACGGTCGGCGAGGCATCCCGGAAGGTGTACATCGCAGCAGCTCCGCAGTCCAATGCGCCGTCGAAGCCGCAGAGCCTGCAGGTGACCGGAGTCTCGACGAACGCCGTGTCGCTCAACTGGCGCGCGCCGAGCAGCAGCGGTGGCTCGCCCATCTCCGGGTACATCGTCAAGTGGGCCGGCCCCACGAGCGGTCAAATCACCGTGCAGGCCACGAATGCCAACGTCGGCACGCTGTCCGCAGGATCGAGCTACACCTTCAGTGTCTCGGCAGCGAACGCTCAGGGCTGGAGTGACTGGGTGAGCGTGTCGCAGAACACCGCCAACGCACCGACTCCCGCCCCCGTGCAGCAGCAGACGCTGAACGGTCCGACGTGGACAGGCGGCGGCCCGAAGGTCAAGAGCGGTGTCTGGACGATCTTCAACAACACCGCGAACCTCGACACCAACGCCGGTCGCGAGGCACAGCTCAGCGCCATCAATCGTTCTTCGACGATGAAGTCGGTCACGTTCCGATACGACGGTGACAACGCCGAGGTGAAGGCCGTGCTGAAGCCGGGAGCGAAGAAGGGAACGTTCACGCTTCGTGAGTTCTCGCCCGCCCTGCCGGGCTTCACTGCGATGAGCATGACTCGCGTCATCACGGTGGTGAAGTAGGAGGGAGCTCCTCACTCATTCACGCGAGCGGCTGACGGGATCCCTCGCACGCCTCTGGCGTGCTCGTCCCGATTCCCGTCGTGTTACCCGCTCAATTGATGAGACCCCCTCGGAACCTCGAGGGGGTCTCATCAATTGAGCGGGTGACGGGAATCGAACCCGCGCTCCAACCTTGGGAAGGTTGTGTGATGCCATTTCACTACACCCGCGAGGTGCAGGGAGATACTACCGAGAGGCGTTGATCGTCTTGGTCAGAGCGGTGATCTTCCCGCCGACCCTGTCGAAGGCGGAGAGTTTCGCGTCGGCATCGCGCTTGGCGCCGAGTGCCTCGAAGAGCCCGAGCTTGGGCTGCAGGATCGGGGTGATCTGGTTGAGTGCCGCGAGAGCCTGGTCATGTGAGGTCGTGAAGGCCCTCTCTGCCGAGCGGGACGCGATGAGCACCTTGGCCTTGCTCGCGCCGGAGCTCGCAAGCGCCGAGGTTCGCGCCGTAGCGTTCTGCACTCCGACCAGGCTCGAGTCGGACTTCGCGATGAGCTCCTTGGCGGTCACGATCTCCGCCGAACTAAGACGATCCCCGTAGTCAGTGAGGTAGCTCGCCAGCATCGCATTCATCTCGGCGCGGAAGTCAACGACGGCCTTCGCGACATTGCGCGCGCCCGTTACCGAGGCCGGGCTCACGCCCATCCGGATCGAGAGCGCGGAGGTCGAGGCAGATGCGGCGGTGGGAAGGACGGCGATGACAGCCAGTCCGCTGAGGGTCACGGCACACGTCGCCGCGAGGAGTCTGCGCATGCCTCATTGGAACACGAGTGAAGCCGGATCTCAGCACTGCCCCATGAAGACATCTCCGCTAGCCTGCGTCCATGGAGCAGCGCAACGTTCTGGGCGGATCCCTGGAAGTCTGCAGTCTCGAGCCGCTCACGGGTTTCTACCGCGACGGATTCTGCAATACCGGCCCTGACGACGTCGGCTCGCACACGGTCTGCGCGGTCGTCACCGCTGACTTCCTTGCCCACCAGGCGCTGATAGGAAACGACCTCTCCACCCCGATGCCCCAGTACGGATTTCCGGGGCTCCAGCCTGGAGACCAGTGGGGTGTCTGCGCCGGGCGCTGGTTGCAGAGCTTCGAGGCAGGAGTGGGGGCACCGGTCGTCCTGCGGGCCACGAATGAGGCAGCGCTGGAGTTCGTCCCCCTCGACGCCCTGGTCGAATCTGCCGCCGATGCCCCGGATGACCTTTCAGGCCTATTGCCGTAACCCGGCCTTCGAGGGGCGAGTAATCTCGTCCCGTGCTGCTATCTGATCGCGATATAAAGGCCGAGATTGCCGCGGGCCGCGTTGCCCTCGAGCCCTACACCGAGGCGATGATCCAGCCGTCGAGCATCGACGTGCGCCTGGATCGCTGGTTCCGGGTATTCGAGAACCACAAGTACCCGTACATCGACCCGAGCCAGGAGCAGCCCGACCTCACTCGCATGATCGAGCCCGAGGGCGATGAGCCCTTCGTGCTACATCCCGGCGAGTTCGTGCTCGGCTCGACCTTCGAGGTCGTCAGCCTTCCCGATGATGTCGCCGGCCGCCTCGAGGGCAAGAGCTCCCTCGGTCGTCTCGGCCTGCTCACCCACTCGACCGCGGGCTTCATCGACCCGGGCTTCTCGGGCCACGTCACCCTCGAGCTGTCGAATGTCGCGAACCTGCCGATCGTGCTGTACCCCGGCATGAAGATCGGCCAGCTCTGCCTGTTCCGCCTGTCGTCGCCGGCCGAGCATCCGTATGGCTCGGAGAAGTACGGCTCGCGCTACCAGGGCCAGCGTGGTCCGACACCGTCGCGCTCCTTCGCGAACTTCCATCGCACCCAGGTGTGATCCCTCGCTAATAGGAAGCGGCCCGCGGATTTCTCCGCGGGGCGCTTCCATGTGGAGAGCTACCTCTTTTTTGCCTCCCACAAGA
>JBJSWO010000180.1:0-9741 GCA_046085905.1 Actinomycetes bacterium
GTGGATCGTGGTCATGAGACCGCGCTCGATGCCGAAGGTGTCGTCGAGGACCTTGGCCATCGGCGCGAGGCAGTTGGTCGTGCACGACGCGTTGGAGATGATGTTGTCGGTTGCGGGGTCGTACTTGTCGTCGTTGACGCCCATGACGATCGTGATGTCCTCGCCCTTGGCCGGCGCAGAGATGATGACCTTCTTGGCGCCTGCGGTCAGGTGCTTGCCCGCCGACTCGGCATCGGTGAAGAAGCCGGTCGACTCGATGACGATGTCGGCGCCGACCTTGCCCCAGGGCAGGGCACCGGGATCGCGCTCGGCGAAGATCGGGATGACTGTGCCGCCGACAGTGATCTGGCCCTCGCCGGCGACGACCTCACGGTCGAGACGGCCGAGGATGCTGTCGTACTTGAGCAGGTGCGCCAGGGTCTTGGTGTCAGTGAGATCGTTGATACCCACGATCTCGACATTGGCACCGCTTGCCAGCAGGGCGCGGAAGAAATTGCGACCGATACGTCCAAAACCGTTAATGCCGACCTTGATCGTCACCTATGACTCCTCATGCATCGCCGATGTGGATCGGCTCCGGGGATCCAGTCATTACCGGGCAAGCAAACGTTTGCATCGGCTATCCACCTCGTGAGCGAATAGGCCCGGCAGGATCACGCCAATCGTAGCGAACGTGTGTCGCCGATCACTCAGGGGTAGGGCTCCGGCCCGAGGAATCAGGCTTCGTCCACGTCGAGCATGTCGGGCCCGAGCACCGACTCGGTGTCGGGAATCCCGAGATCCTGGGCGCGCTTGTCGGCCAGGGCCAGCAGGCGGCGGATCCGACCCGCAATGGCGTCCTTGGTCATCGGCGGGTCGGCCAGGGCCCCGAGCTCCTCGAGGCTTGCCTGCTGGTGCTCCAGGCGAAGCCGACCGGCCACCACGAGGTGATCGGGCACCTCGTCGCCCAGGATCTCCAGGGCACGCTGTACGCGTGCGCCGGCAGCGACGGCCGCCCTGGCCGAGCGGCGCAGGTTGGCATCGTCGAAGTTCGCCAGGCGATTGGCCGTGGCTCGCACCTCGCGGCGCATGCGGCGCTCCTCCCAGGCCATGACCGACTCGTGAGCGCCCAGCCGGGTCAGCATCGCGCTGATGGCGTCCCCATCGCGGATCACTACCCGGTCGACTCCCCTGACCTCGCGCGATTTCGCGGCGATGCCCATGCGACGCGCTGCTCCCACGAGGGCGAGGGCAGCCTCGGGGCCGGGGCAGGTGACCTCGAGTGACGAGGAGCGGCCGGGCTCGGTCAGTGACCCATGGGCCAGGAAGGCACCGCGCCACGCTGCCTCGCAGTCGCAGAGCCCGCCTGCCACGATCGCGGGAGGCAGCCCGCGCACCGGACGCCCGCTCGCATCGACGATTCCGGTCTGGCGGGCCAGCGCCTCGCCTCCCTCGACCACGCGCACCAGGTAGCGGGTGCCCTTGCGAATGCCACTGGGCTGCACCATGGTCACGTCGCTGTCATGGCCGTAGATGTCGAAGAGGTCCTTGCGCAGGCGGCGGGCCGTGGCACCCGCGTCGAGGTCGGCCTCGATGACGATGTGGCCGGAGATGATGTGCAGGCCGCTGGCGAACCGGAGGATCGTGGAGACCTCGGCCTTGCGGCAGCAGGCCTTGGTGATCTCGACGCGACTGAGTTCGTCCTTCACTGCTGAGGTCATGGCCATGGGCGCATCCTGCCATGACACGCGGTCGGGCGTGTCGCGCACGCTCCGAATTACCGCACTGATTCGAAGACCGTGCCGAAGGCGACAGCAAGGCGATCGGGGTCGTGGGTTCCGGCCCTGCTCGGATGGGTGTGACCCACGCCAGCCAGGAGGAGCTCCGCCTCCGCGCACCCTGCTCGAAGGTCGTCGGTGTCACCGATATGCCGCGGATCGGCAATCACCGCATCCAGGACCAGCCGGGGCTCGAGATCGCGCAGCATGTCGAGCTGGGCTCGAGCAGGAACTCCCGCTGTCTCGAGATCACGGTGTGGATCAAGGTTCATCACCAGGATCTTTCGAGCGGAGCTCGCGACGATGGCATCCGCGAGCTCGGGAATGAGCAGGTGCGGGAGGACGGACGTGAACCAGGATCCCGGCCCCAGGATCACGACCTCGGCTGCCAGGACGGCAGCCACCGCCTCGGGGCAGGCCGGCGGGTTCGCGGGCTCGAGACTGATGCGCTCGACGGTACCGAGCGTGGTGGCCACAGCCACCTGTCCGCGAACGATCTCGACGTGAGAGGCGTTCACGGGATCGAGCCCGCTGACATCAGCCACGATCTCCAGTGGCACGGTGCTGCACGGAAGCACTCGCCCTTGCGCTTCCAGCAGGGCGCCCAGCCAGTCGAGTCCGATGACCGTGTCGTGAGTTTCCTCCCACAGAGCCGTGATCAGCAGATTGCCGACCGAGTGCCCCCCGAGCTCACCCTCACCGCCGAAACGGTGCTGGATCACGTCGCTCCAGGTTCGGCCCCAGGTGTCATCACCGCACAGCGCAGCGAGTGCCATGCGGAGATCGCCCGGCGGAAGCACGCCGAATTCCTCGCGCAGGCGACCGCTGGAGCCGCCGTCATCGGCAACGCCCACGACGGCGGTGATCTGATCGGTCACGCGTCGCAGAGCGCGAAGTGTCGCGGCGAGACCGTGTCCGCCCCCCAGGGCCACGACATTGGGCCCGGTGGCAGACCGTGCGATGACAGTGCGGCGACTCATTCGCGCCCCAGATCGCGGTGCATCACGAGTGTCTTGATTCCGTTCTCGCGCAATCTCACGGCCAGGGCTTCCGACATGGCGACCGAGCGGTGCTTTCCGCCCGTGCATCCGATCCCGATCGTGACGTAGCGCTTGCCCTCGACGACATAGCCCTCGCTCACGACATTGATGACACTCGTGTACGCATCGAGGAAGTCCGAAGCCGCATCCTGAGCGAGAACGGCGCTCGAGACAGCGGCGTCGAGACCGGTGAGCTCGCGAAGCTTGGGGTCCCAGAACGGGTTGGGCAGGAACCTGACATCGGCAATGAGATCAGCATCAACCGGGATCCCGTACTTGAATCCGAATGACAGAACGGTTGCATGAAGCGCAAGTGGCTCCTGATCAGCGAAGGCCGCCTCGACCTTGCGTCGGAGATCATGCACATTGATGTTCGTGGTGTCGATTACGACATCAGCGTTGGCACGGATCTCACCGAGGAGCTCTCGCTCGCGCTGCAGGCCGTCCATGATCCGCTGCTCACCCTGAAGCGGATGCGGACGGCGCGACGATTCGAAACGCCTGACCAATGACTCATCGGATGCCTCGAGGAACAGCGTGCGGATGTAGATCTGCTCACGTGGCAGAGCGTCGAGAGCCTCGCTGAGCTGACGAAAGAACGAGCCCCCGCGGACGTCCACGACCACGGCAACCTTGGCGATATCGGGGCTCTTGCGGGCGAGCTCGATCGCCTGCGGCAGCAGAGTCGGCGGGAGGTTGTCGATAACGAACCAGCCGAGATCCTCCATGGCACGAGCAGCAGTGGAACGGCCGGCGCCTGACATACCGGTGACTAGCGCGACCTGGAAGGTGGTGCCGTCCTCATGTGTCATCGCGCTGACCTTCCTCGTCATCGTGCAGATGGGCATGAATGGCTGCCGCTAGCGTTGACCCGACACCCGTGACCTCCTGCAATTCTGCCGTCGTGGCCGCCTTGATCGCGCGCACCGTGCCGAAATGCTGGAGGAGAGCCTTGCGGCGCGACTCGCCAAGCCCCGGAATGCCGTCGAGCGCGCTCGCCGTCGAGCGCTTGCCACGTCGCTTGCGATGAAATCCGATGGCCACTCGATGGGACTCATCGCGAATTCTCTGCAGGAGATAGAGCCCTTCGCTGGTGCGAGGCAGGATCACGGGATCTGACTCGCCCGGCAGCCACACCTCCTCGAGCCGCTTGGCAAGTCCGATGACCGGAACGTCGGACACTCCGGCAGCCATGAGCGCATCCTGAGCGGCACGTACTTGGGGCTGACCACCGTCGATCACCAGGAGCGAGGGCGGGTAGGCGAACCGCTTGCGTTCCTCCCCCTCCTCCGCGGACTCCTCCAGGCGTGCGAATCGGCGAGACACCACCTCGGCGACCGCTGCCGTGTCATCGGCGTGCAGGTTCTTGACGATGAAAGTGCGGTAGTCCTTCTTGCGGGGCAGTCCGTCCTCGAACACGACCAGGGAGGCCACCGTGTCGGTGCCCTGCAGCGTCGAGATATCGATGCACTCGATCCGCAGAGGCGCCTCCCCCAGCCCTACGGCCTCCTGAATCTCCGTCAGGGCAATGCTTCTCGTCGTCAGGTCACCCGAGCGACGAGTCTTGTGCGCCGCGAGCGTGTTCCGGGCATTGACGAGAGCTGTCTCCATGAGGGCGCGCTTGTCACCGCGCTGGGGCACGCGCAGATCGACCGTTGCACCGCGTCGCTCGCTGAGCCAGACCTGCCACGCGGAATGGTCATCGGTGCCATGGGAGAGCAGCACCTCTCGCGGAGTGACCGCTTCAGGATCATCGACATAGAGGTACTGCAGCACGCGACTCATGTAGCCCGATGTCTCGAGATCCTCTGCCTTCTCGAAAACGAATCCGCGCTCACCTCGTATCCGGCCTCCGCGCACATTGAAGACCTGCACTCCGAGCTCGAGGGGGTCTTCCTGAATCGCGATGAGGTCAGCGTCCGTGCCATCGCCGAATACCACTGCATTGCGCTCGGTAGCCCGATTCAGGGCAGCCAATCGGTCGCGCAGCCGTGCGGCCTCTTCGTACGCCTGGTTCTGCGCTGCCGACTGCATCTCCAGTTCAACCTCGCGAATGAACCTGTCGGTCTGGCCTCCCATGAAACTGCAGAAGTCGTCGACGATTCTGCGGTATTCCTCCTTGGTGACTCGACCCACGCAAGGAGCACTGCACTTGTCGATGTAGCCGAGCAGGCAGGGCCGCCCCACCTGCTCCGCGCGACGGAATACTCCGTCACGGCAGCTCCGTACGGGGAAGACCTTGAGCAGCTCGTCGACGGTGTCACGAATCGCCCACGCATGTGCGAAGGGACCGTAGTAACTCCACCCCTTGCGCTTGGCACCTCGGACGACGGCCACCCGGGGGTACTCGTCCGACCTGCTGACCATGAGCATGGGGTACGACTTGTCGTCCCTGAAGCGGACGTTGAACCTCGGATCGAATTCCTTGATCCACGCATACTCCAGGGTCAAGGCCTCTACCTCGGTGGCCACGACGACCCAGTCGACTGACTCGGCAGTCGTCACCATGGTCGCCGTGCGCGGATGAAGGGTCGTGATGTCTGCGAAGTAGCTGCTCAGGCGCACGCGCAGATTACGGGCCTTGCCGACATAGATCACTTGGCCGCGCGCATCCCGGAATCGGTACACCCCGGGATCAGTGGGGATCTCCCCCGGTGCCGGTCGGTATGTCGACGGATCGGCCATGCTCAGCCCTTGCGGCGCTTCGCGGATGCCTTGGCAGGCAGGGAGGTGCCGAGGATCTCTGCCAGGAACTCGCCCGTGTAACTGCCCGGCGTGCCGGCTACCGACTCCGGGGTGCCCTGGGCCACGACCTTGCCTCCGCCCGAGCCGCCCTCAGGGCCCATGTCGATCACCCAGTCGGCAGTCTTGATCACATCGAGGTTGTGCTCGATGACCAGGACGCTGTTCCCCTTGTCGACTAGGGAGTGGAGCACGCCGAGCAGCTTGCTGATGTCCTCGAAGTGCAGGCCGGTCGTCGGCTCGTCGAGCACGTAGATCGTGCGCCCCGTCGAGCGCTTCTGGAGTTCGGCAGCGAGCTTCACCCGCTGCGCTTCGCCACCCGACAGTGTCGGCGCGGATTGCCCCATGCGCACGTATCCGAGGCCTACCTCGACCAGGGTCTTCAGGTGCCGCGCGATCGGGGGTACGGCCGCAAAGAAGTCGAGTGCTTCCTCGATGGGCATGTTCAGGACTTCGGCGATGGTCTTGCCCTTGAAGTGCACCTCCAGGGTCTCGCGGTTGTAGCGGTCTCCGTTGCACACCTCGCATGGCACGTAGACATCCGGGAGGAAGTTCATCTCGATCTTCAGGGTGCCGTCGCCGGAGCAGGCCTCGCATCGGCCCCCCTTGACGTTGAAGGAGAACCTGCCCTGCTGATATCCGCGCACTTTGGCCTCGGGAGTCTCGGCAAAGAGCTTTCGGATGTGATCGAACACGCCGGTGTAGGTGGCGGGATTACTCCTCGGGGTGCGACCGATCGGACTCTGATCGACATGAACCACCTTGTCGAGGTGCTCCAGGCCGGTCACCTTCTTGTGCCGACCGGGCACCAGGCGCGCGCCGTTGATGTCACGGCTGAGCACGTTGAACAAGACATCGTTCACGAGCGTGGACTTGCCCGAGCCGCTCACGCCGGTCACGGCTACCAGGCATCCGAGCGGGAACTCGACAGTGACCTTGGTGAGGTTGTGCTCCGTTGCCTCATGCACCGTGAGCACGCGTTCGGTCACCGGACGACGCATGGCAGGAATCTCGATGGATCGTCGGCCCGTCAAGTACTGGCCGGTGATCGAGTCCGGGTGATTCAGGAGATCGGTCACCGGGCCGCTCACGACGATGTGACCGCCATGCTCGCCTGCCCCGGGGCCGATATCGACGACCCAGTCGGCCATGCGGATGGTGTCCTCGTCATGCTCCACCACGATCAGCGTGTTGCCAAGATCGCGCAGGCGGACGAGAGTCTCGATGAGTCGACGATTGTCGCGTTGATGCAGTCCGATGCTCGGCTCATCGAGCACGTACAGAACGCCCACAAGTCCCGAGCCGATCTGCGTCGCCAGGCGAATCCGCTGAGCCTCGCCGCCGGCCAGAGTGGCCGCCGGACGATCGAGTGAGAGGTAATGCAGCCCCACGTCGATCAGGAACTGCAGGCGTTCGTTGACTTCCTTGAGCACGCGACTTGCGATGGCGCTATCGCGCTTGCTGAGCTTCAGTGAAGACAGCAGTCGGGAGCACTCGCCAATCGGCAAGCCGGCAATGTCGGCAATGGAGTGATCGGAGATCGTGACGCCGAGGGACAGCGGCTTCAGGCGAGCACCCTCGCACGACGCGCAGGGCACTTCGCGCATGAATCCCTCGAAGCGCTCGCGTGAGGCGTCCGTCTCGGATTCGGAGTGGCGACGCTCGATGTACGGAGCGACTCCCTCGTATTCGGTGAAGTAACTGCGTTGACGCCCGTAGCGGTTCTTGTACTTGACATGAAGTTCGGTCGGATGCCCGTGCATGATCGACTTCCGCGCGGATGCCGGAAGCTTCGACCAGGGTGTGTCCATGTCGATGCCGAGCTCTTCACACAGGGCGACCAGCAAACGCTTGAAGTAGTCGGAGACATTGCCGCCGGCCCACACGGAGATCGCTCCGTCATTGAGGCTTAGCTCCTGGTTGGGCACGATCAGCTCGGCATCGACCTCGCGTCGAGTCCCCAGGCCAGCGCAATCAGGGCACGCGCCGAAGGGCGAGTTGAAGGAGAACGAACGTGGCTCGAGTTCCTCGAAGGACAGTCCGTCCTTGGCACAGGCCAGGTGCTCGCTGAAGGTCCGCTCGCGATGGGGATCCTTCTCGTCGAGATCGACGAATTCCAGGATCACGAGTCCGTTCGCGAGCTTGAGCGCGGTCTCGACTGAATCAGTGAGCCGACGCCTGGCGGAGGCCTTGACCGCGAGGCGGTCGATGACCACCTCAATGGTGTGCTTCTCCTGCTTCTTGAGAGTCGGTACCTCGTCAAGGCCGTAGACCACTCCGTCGACCCGCGCCCGCGAGTAGCCCTGGGAGGCCAACTGACGAAAGAGCTCGGCGTACTCCCCCTTGCGTTCGCGGATGACCGGAGCGAGTACCTGGAAACGAGTTCCCTCCGCGAGTTCGAGCACCTGATCGACGATCTGCTGCGGAGTCTGCCGGCTGATCAGCGAGCCGCAGACCGGGCAGTGCGGCTTGCCGATGCGGGCATACAGGAGTCGCAGGTAGTCGTAGACCTCGGTGATCGTGCCCACGGTCGAGCGTGGGTTACGAGAGGTGGACTTCTGGTCGATGGAGACCGCAGGCGACAGGCCCTCGATGAAGTCGACGTCGGGCTTGTCCATCTGGCCCAGGAACTGTCGCGCGTAGGCCGAAAGACTCTCGACGTACCTGCGCTGACCCTCGGCGAAGATGGTGTCGAAGGCCAGACTGGACTTCCCGGAGCCCGAGAGACCGGTGAACACGATCAGGGCATCGCGAGGCAACTCCAGCGAAACGTCCTTAAGGTTGTGCTCGCGGGCACCTCTCACAACCAGCTGGTCGCTCACGCTGCTCTTTCCTGATCAATGGCCTGTGGAGGATGAATGTATAACGGACGAGTCCGGGTCGCTGGCCCGGCTGATGTTCGCGAGCTTCCCGGACTGGTGATCAGCAAGATTGCCGTGGGTCCTTACGACAACAATTCCTATCTGCTGCGATGCACGACCACAGGCGCTTCGCTCCTGATCGATGCGGCTGCCGAGCCGGAGCGACTCCTGGGGCTGGTCGGAGAAGGCTCATTGGACTACGTGCTCACCACGCACCGGCATGCTGACCATTGGCAGGCTCTCGGTGATGTCGTCCGCGAGACGGGCGCTCGCACCCTTGCCGGCAAGGTTGATGCTTCCGAGATTCCGGTCCGCACTGACATCGCGCTCAGCGGCGGGGCGTCGATCCAGCTTGGCGAGGCCGTGCTCTCAATATTCGAGCTTGCCGGTCATACCGAGGGATCCATCAGCGTCCTCTATGACGATCCCGAGGGTCACGGGCACCTCTTCACTGGCGACTGCCTCTTCCCGGGAGGGATCGGCCGAACCCTCAGCGGAGACGACTTCGATTCGCTATACCGTGACGTTGTCGACGAGTTCTTCTCCCTGCCAGACGAAACGTGGGTCTACCCGGGGCATGGGCATGACACGACCATCGGCGCCGAGCGTCCTTCACTCGAAGAATGGCGACTACGCCGCTGGTGAGTTCTTGTCGGGACGAAGACTCAGGAGCGTGGTCACGGCCAGGATTCCGACGATCACGACGAGGGACAGCCAGACAGGGACCAGGGCAACATTCCATCCGAGTACCGAGTGGCAGGCCTCGAGAAGCAATTTGATGCCGATGAACACCAGAATGAGCGCGATGCCCTTGTTGAGGTGCCGCAGCTTGGTGATCAGGTCGCGAATGAGGAAGTAGAGCTGACGCAGGCCCATGAGCGCGAACGCATTCGCGGCGAAGACCAGGTAGGCCTCGCTCGTGATCCCGAACACGGCCGGAATCGAATCCAGTGCGAAGAGGAGATCAGTCGTGCCGATGGCCAGCATCACCATGGCCAGCGGTGTGAGAAACCTCTTGCCGTCGATGCGCGTGATGAGCTTCGTGCCTGCGTACTCGGTCGTCGTGGGCACACGCGACGAGATGAAGGTGACGAACTTGTTCGTCTCCGGGTCTGGCTCTTCGTCCTCTCCCGTCCAGACCTTCCAGGCCGTGAAGAACAGGAAGGCGGCAAAGAGGAAGAAGACTCCCTGGAACCGATGAATGATCTCGGCACCGATGACGATCAGAATGCCGCGCAGGACAAGGGCGATCACGATTCCCACCAGCAGCACGCGATGCTGGAGAGCCGCCGGGACCGCGAAACTGGTCATGATCACGAGGAAGACGAAGAGATTGTCGAC
>JBJSWO010000181.1:0-3961 GCA_046085905.1 Actinomycetes bacterium
GAGGACGTCAGCTTCGCCGATGCCGCCGCGACGGCCGGCCTACTCGCGATCGAGCGCTCCGGAGTCGATCCGTCTGAGATTGGCCTGCTCATCGATACCTCCGTCTGCCGTGATCATCTCGAGCCATCGGCGGCCGTCGACGTGCATCACCAGCTCGGCCTGTCGACCTCGTGCCTGAATTTCGACCTGGCCAATGCCTGCCTCGGATTCGTGAACGGGATGCAGCTGGCCGCCACCATGATCGACTCCGGCCAGATCGACTACGCACTGATCGTCGACGGCGAGGGCAGCAGGCGCACCCAGGAGGGCACCATCCGCCGACTCCAGGATTCCGCGACCACCCGTCAGGACGTCCTCGATAACTTCGCGACTCTGACGCTCGGTTCGGGCGGTGCGGCCATGGTGCTCGGTCGTTCCTCCGCTCACCCCGAGGGCCATCGCTTCGTTGGAGGCGTCTCACGAGCGGCGACTCAGCACAACAAGCTGTGCATCGGCGACCTTGATCGCATGATCACCGACTCCAACGGCTTGCTGCGTGCAGGAGTAGAGCTCGCCGGCGATACCTGGGACGCCGCGCGCGAGGTCTTCGACTGGGATGACCTTGACTCCTACGTGATCCATCAGGTCTCGAAGGTGCACACCGCGGCGATCACCGAGCGCCTGGGCATTGATATCGCTCGCGTACCGGTCACCTTCCCGGATCTCGGCAATATCGGTCCGGCCTCAGTGCCCACGACGCTGGCGCATGCTGCCGAGTCCTTCGAACGGGGCCAGCGGATTGCCTGCATGGGTATCGGATCCGGTCTCAACTCTGCGGTCATCGAGATCGACTGGTAGGCATGGAGGGCTCCCGCACTGTTCGCGCACCCGATGCCCTCGGCATCGAGCGACAGTGGCATCTGCTCGACTCCTGGCGCGACCGCCCAGGCACGCCTCGCGTCACGCTCCTCTGCGTGCACGGCAACCCGACCTGGTCATTCCTGTGGCGCCGACTCGTCGCGGAGGCACCCGCCGATGTTCGCGTTATCGCGGTCGACCAGCTCGACATGGGGTACTCCGAGCGCACGGGTGTCGATCGTCGACTTGCCGAACGCGTGCGCGATCTCGGGAGCCTCACTGACGCACTGGCTCTCAAGGGCCCAGTCATCACCGTGGCCCACGACTGGGGCGGCCCCGTCTCGCTCGGCTGGGCCCTCGATCATCGCACTCAACTGGCGGGCATCGTGCTGCTCAATACCGCAATCCATCAGCCCGCGGAGTCGCATGCTCCATCGCTCATCAGGCTTGCCCGCTCGCGGCCCCTGCTGACACTCAACACTCGGCTTACCCCGCTGTTCATCACCTCGACTACGGGGCTCAGCCGCTTCGCGCGCGGATCCAAGCCGCGTCTCAGTACCGCTGACGCCGACTCATATCTGGCACCGTATGACGAGGCCGCGCGCCGAGCCGGTGTGCGCCAGTTCGTGGCGGATATCCCGCTGGAGTCCGATCACCCGACTGCCGTTGAGCTCGAACGCATCGCCGAGGGCATCCGCGATCTGACCGAGATCCCGGCACTCCTTCTCTGGGGCCCAGACGACCCGGTCTTCAGCGACATCTACTTGCATGACCTCGAGGAACGACTTCCGCATGCCGTGGTCCATCGCTATGAGGGCGCCCGTCATCTCGTCATCGAGGATGCCCCTGAACTCGTCGGTGACCTGCTTACCTGGGTCTCTGCAGGTCCGGTGCTCCCTGAGGCAGTGGCGACCTCCGCCGGAGCCTCGTCACTCAACGACACACTCGTCGCCCGCGCGAGCGAGCAGACCGCGGCGCTGGTCACGATGGGGGAGTCGGGTGCACGCCGGTCGATCAGCTGGCAGTTGCTCGCCGACCGTGTCGCCCATGTCGCGGCCGGATTTCTTGCTCGCGGTATCGAGCGCGGTGACCGCGTCAGCGTGCTGATCCCGCCCGGGCCCGATCTCATCTGCGTGGTCTACGCACTGTGGCGAATCGGTGCCTGCGCAGTCGTCGTCGACCGCGGCCTTGGCGTGCGCGGCATGCGACGAGCGATTCGCGGTGCGGCACCTAGGCACGTTATCGGAACACGCGAGGGGCTGCTGCTTGCGCGCACGCTGCGTATCCGGGGCGCGCGCATCTCGACATCGGACCTGTCCCGCCTCTCGCACACCGCGATGCCCGCCTCCGTACTGGCGGGTGCGGATGACGAGGCGGTCGTGGTCTTTACCTCGGGAGCGACCGGCCCGGCCAAGGGTGTCATCTACCGTCATCATCAGGTCGCTCGCACCATGCGCCTGCTGGCAGATCACTATCAACTCACGTCCGACGACTCACTCGTTGCTGCCTTCGCGCCCTGGGCCCTGCTCGGGCCCGGTCTCGGCATCACCTCTGTTATCCCTGATATGGACGTCACTCGGCCGATAACCCTGACGGCGGTTGAACTAGCCCAGGCCATTGACGCCGCGCGCGGAACGGTCGTCTGGGCTGCACCTGCTGCCCTGCGAAACGTGGTCCAGACCTCGGACGCGCTCACCATCGACCAGCGCACGTCTTTGACCTCCGTACGCCTGCTGCTCTCCGCCGGAGCGCCCGTGCCCATGAGCCTGCTCGAGCGCGCGGCCGAGCTCTTTCCGCAGGCATCCGTGCGCACGCCCTATGGAATGACCGAGGCGCTGCCCGTAGCCGAATCCGACCTGCCGGGCATCCAGCACGCGGGATCAGGCAATGGCGTGTTCGTCGGCACTCCGCTTCCGGGAGTCGAGATCGCCATCGCCCCACTCGATGCCCTCGGGCGGCCTGATGATGCTCTCGTCACGAGGCCCGGCGTGACAGGGGAGATCGCTGTACGAGCTGATCACATCCGCGAGGCCTATGACCGCCTCTGGGCGACGACCACGCGCGCGTCGCGTAATCCGGGCTGGCATCGCACCGGAGATGTCGGACACCTCGATGCCAAGGGCGCACTGTGGGTCGAGGGCCGACTCGCGCATGTCGTCACGACCGCCGAGGGCCCGCTCACCACGATCGAACTGGAGCAGCGCGCGATAGCCGCGGGTGTCGCGAATGCGGCCGGAGTCGGAGTCGGGCCGGTGGGAGCCCAGCAGGTCATCCTGGTAGTCGAGGCACCCGGACGCACCAGCCTCGTTGGCGTCGAGGAGACCGAGCGCCTGCGCTCAGCCTGTGACTACCCCTTTGCCGCGGTGCTCCGCATTGACCGCATGCCCGTCGACATTCGTCACAACTCGAAGATCGACCGAGCAGCACTTGGTCTCTGGGCATCCGATCTCCTGGGCGGAGCGCGAGGGTGAGCGCTCGAGTCCTCGTCACCGGCGCGAGCGGGCTGCTCGGCCGAACTGTCGCCATGGCCTTGGCCGCCCGTGGCGAACAGGTGACGGTGCTGCAACGCGGCGACTCGGGACTGCCTGTCCGGCAGGTGCGCGGAGATCTCAGCGACCCTGTTGCCCTCGATGACGCTCTCACGGGAGTCGATCGGGTTATCCACTGCGCGGCGAAGGTCTCGATCAATGGTCCGGAGTCGGAGTTCCGACGAGTCAATGTCGACGGCACGACGGCACTGCTGGATTCAGCACGCGCACACGGCGTTCACTCGTTCGTGCATGTGTCGACACCATCGGTTGCCCATGTCGGCCGTGCGATTCACGGTGACGGAGCTCGCCCGGCCAATCCGGATCATGCTCGAGGCAGCTATGCGCGCACTAAGGCCGAGGCCGAGCTCATCGCACTGTCTTCCTCGACCCCGGATTTCGCAGTGTGCGCCATTCGCCCGCATCTCATCTGGGGCCCCGGCGACGAGCAGCTGATCGGACGCATCGTCGCTCGGGCCGCTGCGGGGCGACTGTTCCTGGTCGATCATGGATATGCGCTCATTGACACGACGTACATCGACAATGCCGCCGATTCGCTGTTGCACGCGCTGGATCGCTGTTTCCTGAATGCGGGA
>JBJSWO010000182.1:0-7262 GCA_046085905.1 Actinomycetes bacterium
CTGGTAGACCTCGGCGCACTCGTCGAGTCGGGATGCGATTGCCGGGCGTGCGGCGTCCTGCTGCCCGCGCGGAGCGCCGTTGATCACGAGGAAGGATTCCGGTGCCTCAGACTCCGCCACGTCGATATCGGCGACCAGGAGTTCTTCGGTGAACTGGGCAGCGCGCGCTGCCAGAGTGCCATCAGCCAGCACGATCATCGAGTCGCCGTCGAAGACGAGCTCGTCTTGTCCGCCCACGAGATTCGCGTAGGCGATGACCGCTCCGGACTCACGCGCCCGATCGCTGCACAGGCGCAGTCGCGCGTCGTCCTTCTCGCGCTCATACGGCGAGGCATTCAGTACGAGGAGCAAGCCCGCCTCGCAGTCGCGCGCCCAGGCCACCGGGCCGCCTTGCTGCCAGAGGTCCTCGCAGATCGCGACGCAGATCGTGATGGCACCCAGGCGCATTACGAGCGGGGCATCGCCCGGCACGAAGTAGCGACTCTCGTCGAAGACCCCGTAGTTCGGCAGGTGGTGCTTGACGTACCGGCCGATCACCGCGCCGCGATGGATCACTGCCGCGGCGTTCACCGGTGCGCGACGCGGGCGCCCCGCGATCTGCAGATCGGTCTCGTCGAGATGATCGAGGTAGCCGACGACGCAGATGAGGTGACCGAGCCCGTCGGCGTCGAGATCGCGAGCGAGCCGGTGCACGCCGGCGACCGACGCATCCTGAAAGGAGGGCCGCAGGGCGAGATCCTCGACGGGGTATCCGGTGAGGGTCATCTCGGGGAACACCACGAGGTCGGCCCCCTGGGCCTCGGCCAGGCGGGCCTGGGTGCGTACGAGTGCGGCGTTGCCGACCAGGTCACCCACGACGGCGTTCGCCTGGGAGAGCGCGAGGCGGATCGAGGGCACGTCAGGAGCGTACTCCGAGGCAAATTAACCCATTCGTAACACGTGAGGGAGGACACTGGAGGCATGGACAAGCAGGCCGAATTCGTACTCCGCACCATTGAAGAGCGTGACATCCGTTTCGTGCGGCTGTGGTTCACCGACGTGCTCGGCACCCTGAAGTCGGTGGCCATTGCCCCGGCAGAGCTCGAGGGTGCCTTCGCCGAGGGCATTGGCTTCGACGGCTCAGCCATTGAGGGCTTCGCTCGCGTCTACGAGTCCGACATGCTCGTCAAGCCTGATCCCGCCACCTTCTCGCTGCTGCCGTGGCGCAGTGAGGGTCCGGGCGTGGCCCGCATGTTCTGCGACATCCTGATGCCTGACGGTGCGCCCAGTTACGCAGACCCGCGCTACGTGCTCAAGCGCACCCTGTCGAAGGCCGCCGATCTCGGCTTCACCTTCTACACGCACCCCGAGGTCGAGTTCTACCTCTTCAAGGATGCCCCGCGCCCGGGAGTCGCGCCGGAGCCCATTGATCAGTACGGCTACTTCGACAACGCGCCGAATGGCGTAGCTCACGACTTCCGCCGGCAGGCGATCACCATGCTCGAGGCCATGGGTATCTCTGTCGAGTACAGCCACCATGAGGCCGGCCCGGGGCAGCAGGAGATCGATCTGCGCTACGCCGATGCCCTCACCACGGCCGACAACCTGATGGCCTTCCGCCTGGTCGTGCAGGAGGTCGCGCTCGAGCAGGGGCTGTACGCCTCGTTCATGCCCAAGCCCTTCACCGATCACCCCGGCTCGGGCATGCACACCCATCTCTCGCTCTTCGAGGGCGACCGCAATGCCTTCTTCGAGCCCGGAGCGCCGTACCAGCTCTCCAAGGTGGCCCGCTCTTTCATCGCCGGCCTGATCGTCCACGCCCCCGAGATCACCGCTGTCACCAACCAGTGGGTCAACTCCTACAAGCGACTGACCGGTGGCGCCGAGGCGCCCGCCTGGATTTGCTGGGGACACAACAACCGCTCGGCACTCATTCGCGTGCCGATGTACAAGCCGTCGAAGGGCAACAGCACGCGCATCGAGTTCCGTTCCCTCGACAGCGCCTGCAATCCCTACCTCGCCTTCGCCGTGCTGCTCGCAGCAGGGCTCAAGGGCATCGAGGAGGGCTACGAGCTTCCCGCCGGTGCTGAGGACGACGTGTGGGCACTGACTGAGTCCGAGCGCCGCGCCATCGGTCTCAAGCCGCTGCCGCTGAGCCTCAACCAGGCCATCCAGGCGATGGAGCGCTCCGAACTCGTCGCCGAGACCCTGGGCGAGCACGTCTTCGACTTCTTCCTCCGCAATAAGCGGGCGGAGTGGGAGGAATACCGCCGACAGGTGACGAGCTGGGAGCTCGACCGCTACCTTCCTACTCTGTGACCCCTGTTCCCGACCGTCCCGTCGTTCTCGCGATCCGCAACGACCTGACCGATCCGCCGCTTCTGGTCGGCGACTGGCTGGGCGAACTCGGCATCGAGATCCGCGTGGTGTGCGCCGATGCGGGCGAGAGTGTTCCGTCATCAGTACCCGATGGCATTGATGGCATCATCCCGATGGGCGGCGGCATGGGCGCCAATGACGATGACATCGCCCCGTGGCTGCCCGATGAGCGCGCATTGCTGCGCAATGCCGTCGATCGAGGTATCCCGGTGTTCGGCATCTGCCTCGGCGGACAGCTGCTCGCTGCAGCCAATGACGGAGTCGTCGAACTGGGCGAGACGACCGAGATCGGCCTCAGCTTCATCGAGCGCACGGCCGACGGCGAGGCGGACCCGGTCATCGCGGCGATCGGCGCGGGCCCTCGCATTCCTGCCGCGCAATGGCATCAGGATCACGTCGCCGTGCTGCCCCCTGGAGCCACGCTGCTGCTCACCAATGACGCCTGTCGCGTGCAGGGCTACCGGCTGGGCACGAATGCGTACGGATTCCAGTTGCATCCCGAGCTCGACGGCGACCTGTTCAACTGGTGGGTGCCCCTGAGTGATGGTGACAAGGCCCTCGAGCGCGCAGGCATTGACGTCACCGTTGCTGGCGAGAAGGTTGCCGCCGCATCCGACTCACTGGTCGCCGCGTGGCGCCCGATGGCACATGCCTGGGGCGAACTCGTCCTCGAGCACTTCCGCTCTCGCACGGCATAGCCACGCCCACGTCGTAGGCTCTAGTGGTGAGCGTCCTCCAGGCGGTGAGCCATGACCGCTGAGTGGTCGGTCGGTCAGCTTGCCCGAGCCGGTCTCTCCGATCTCGATCTTGCCCGCCGGCTTCTTTCGAGCCCTGCGATGTCGGGGCTCGCGCAGTCCGGCAGTGATCAGGATCTGCTCGCCGACCTCTCGCTCGCTGCCGACCCCGATCAGGCATTGCTTCTGCTAGCGCGATTCCTCGAGGCTTGCTCACCTCAGCTTCAGGCGCGAGTGACGGCCACGATCTCCGCTGAGCCTGATGTCTGTCGTCGACTCATCGACGTTCTCGGCATGTCCGAGGCGCTGGGCGAGTTCCTGGTGCGGCATCCAGAGCAGTGGCAGGTGCTCGCTGACGGGGAGCTCATCGCTCAGGCACCTGGCGCACGAGCAGTGCGCGAGCAGTTGCTGCGCGCAGTCGGTGCCGATCCGTCCGCTGTCGACCCCGTGGCCTCCTCGGACGACACCGCGATCCTCGATGCCCTCCGCATTGCCTATCGCGAGCAACTGCTGGCCATCGCCGCTCGCGACCTCTCCGGACTTGCGCCGATGGGTGTCGTGGCCAGCTGGCTCTCTGATCTTGCCGATGCGGTTCTCGAAGCCGGCTTGGCGATCGCGCGTGCGGGGCTCCCTGCCACTGCCGTGCCGTGCCGTATCTCGGTGATCGGCATGGGCAAGTGCGGCGGACGCGAGCTCAACTACGTGAGCGATGTCGACGTCATCTTCGTCGCGGAGCCCTGGACGGAGTCGGAGGAGGAGGGTGCACTGCGCACGGCGACAATGCTCGCCACCGGGCTGATGCGCGCCTGCAATCACCCGACAGCAGAGGGCACTATCTGGGAGGTCGATCCGAACCTGCGGCCGGAGGGCAAGCAGGGCGCGCTCGTGCGCACCCTTCGCTCGCATGTCGGCTACTACGAGCGCTGGGCCAAGACCTGGGAGTTCCAGGCACTGCTCAAGGCGCGCTATTGCGCCGGTGATCGCGAGCTCGGCGAGCGGTATGTCGATGCCATCGCGCCATTCGTCTGGAGTGCAGCCGATCATGCGGGTTTCGTCGAGGACGTCCAGGCCATGCGCCGACGGGTCGAGGAGCACATTCCCGCTCGCATCGCCGAGCGCGAGCTTAAGCTCGGGCCCGGCGGACTGCGCGATGTCGAGTTCTCCGTGCAGCTGCTGCAGCTCGTGCACGGCCGCAGCGATGTCATGCTGCGCAGCTCGACCACGCTCGTGGCCCTCGAGGCACTTGCTACCTGGGGCTACGTGGGTCGCGATGATGCGGGAACCCTTTCTGACGCTTACGAGTTCCTGCGTACCCTCGAGCATCGAATCCAGCTGCACCGCCTTCGCCGCACGCACACCATGCCCGATGACGAGCAGGATCTTCGTCGTCTCGGGCGATCAATGGGCTTTCGCAGTGAGCCCGTCACCGAGCTCGTGCAGACCTGGCGACGGCACGCGCGCGAGGTCCGACGCATTCACGAGAAGCTGTTCTACCGTCCGCTGCTCGCCGCGGTCGCGCGACTCGATGCGGGCGAGGCTCGTCTCACGCCGCAAGCGGCCGAGCAGCGGCTGCAGGCCCTCGGCTACCTGGATCCGGTTGGTGCCCTGCGCCATCTCGAGGCACTGACCTCGGGTGTCAGTCGTCGTGCCGCTATTCAGCGCACCCTGCTGCCGGTCATGCTCGGCTGGTTCGCGGATGCCCCTGACCCCGACTCGGGTCTTCTCGGCTTCCGCCGTGTCAGTGATGCCCTCGGCTCGACCCATTGGTACCTGCGCCTGCTGCGCGATGAGTCGGCCGCGGCCGAGCGCATGGCACGCATCCTGGCCACTAGTCGCTATGCGACTGATCTGCTGCTGCGTGCACCTGAGTCGGTGTCGCTGCTCGCGGAGGACTCCGATCTCATCCCGAGACCGAAGGCCGCACTCGATGCCGAGGCTCTCGCCGCGGCCGAACGGCATGACGAGATCGAGAACTCGGTGGCGGCCGTCCGATCGCTTCGCCGTCGTGAGCTGTTCCGCGTCGCTGCCGCCGACCTGCTCGGCGGCTCGGATCCGCTGGTCGTCGACATCGCGGGTCCCGCACTCACGGACATTGCCTCGGCCACGGTGGAGGGCGCGCTCCGTGCTGTCATCCGTCATCTCGAGGGGGAGTGGGGATGCCCTCTTCCCATGAGGTTCACGGTGATCAGCATGGGCCGCTTCGGCGGACTCGAGCTCGGCTTCGGCAGCGATGCTGACGTCATGTTCGTCTACGAGCCGCTCGAGGGCGCCGACGAGAACGAGGCCAATCAGGCGGCCTTCCAGGTGGCCAACGAGCTGCGCACGCGACTGATGGCGCCGAGTAGCGATCCGCCCCTCGATATCGACGCCGGGCTGCGCCCCGAGGGCAAGAACGGGCCACTCGTGCGCTCCCTTGCCTCGTATGCCGCCTACTACGACCGCTGGTCGTCGGCCTGGGAAGCGCAGGCGCTGCTGCGGGCCTTCGTCGCGGCCGGGGATCCGGAACTGGGCGAGAGGTTCATCGCACTCATCGATCCGCTGCGTTACCCCTCTGGCGGCCTGCCGGAGGCCGATATTCGCGAGATGCGCAGGCTGAAGGCGCGCATGGAGTCCGAGCGACTTCCGCGCGGTGCCGATTCGACGCTTCACACCAAGCTGGGTCGAGGCGGGCTCAGCGATGTCGAATGGGCCGTGCAGCTGCTCCAGATGCAGCACGCGCATGCGCATCCGAGCCTGCGCACGACCCACACCCTCCGAGCACTCGATGCCCTCGAGGAACTCGATCTCATCGCGCGACACGACGCCGCTGCGCTGCGCAGTGCCTGGCTGTTCGCTACCGCAGTACGCAATGCCGTCATGCTGGTTCGCGGCATCCCCTCCGACATGCTGAGCACAGATGTCAGGGATCTAGCCGGGGTCGGTTATGTCATCGGGTACCCGGCGGGTGACTCCGGTCGGCTTATTGACGACTACAGGCGAATAACGCGTCGTGCGCGCGGCGTCGTGGATCGTGTCTTCTATGGAGTCGATGACGAGTCATAGAGAACAGGGCGGACCACCGAAGTGGCCCGCCCTGCATATTCCCGTGCGCGCGAGGCGAATCGACGCGGAGGGAGCT
Source organism: Actinomycetes bacterium (assembly GCA_046085905.1). Lineage (GTDB taxonomy): Bacteria > Actinomycetota > Actinomycetes > S36-B12 > S36-B12 > CAIKZY01. The sequence continues at coordinate 6,211 of JBJSWO010000182.1, forward strand.
TGTTTTAGATGTCGTAGTACAGCTCGAACTCGTGCGGATGCGGACGCAGGCGAATCGCATCGACCTCGTTGGTGCGCTTGTACTCGATCCAGGTCTCGATGAGATCGGCCGGGAAGACGCCGCCAGCCTGCAGGTACTCGTTGTCGGCCTCGAGTGCATCGAGCACCTCGGAGAGCGAGCCGGGAACCTGCGGGATGTTGGCCATTTCGTCCGGCGGCAACTCGTAGAGATCCTTGTCGACCGGTGCGATCGGCTCGATCTTGTTCTTGATGCCGTCGATGCCGGCCATGAGCATTGCGGCCATGGCGAGGTACGGGTTGCAGGACGGATCGGGAACGCGGAACTCGATGCGCTTGGCCTTCGGCGAGGTGCCGGTCACCGGGATGCGGATGCAGGCCGAGCGGTTACGTGCCGAGTACACCAGGTTGACCGGAGCCTCGTAGCCCGGCACGAGGCGGTGGTACGAGTTGACGGTCGGGTTGGTGAACGCGAGTAGCGACGGTGCGTGGTGCAGCAGGCCGCCGATGTACCAGCGGGCGATATCGGAGAGTCCGCCGTAGCCGAGCTCGTCGTAGAACAGCGGCTCGCCGTTCTTCCACAGCGACTGGTGGCAGTGCATGCCCGAGCCGTTGTCGCCGAAGAGGGGCTTCGGCATGAAGGTGGCCGACTTGTTGTTCTGCCAGGCGACGTTCTTGATGATGTACTTGAACAGCATCACCTCGTCGGCTGCGCGGGTCAGCGTGTTGAAGCGGTAGTTGATCTCACCCTGGCCGGCGGTGCCGACCTCGTGGTGCGAGCGCTCGACGTGCAGGCCGACGCCGCTGAGTGCGTTGACCATCTCGTCGCGGATGTCGGCGAAGTGATCGACCGGGGGAACCGGGAAGTAGCCACCCTTGTAGGGGGTCTTGTAACCGAGGTTGCCGCCCTCTTCCTTGCGGCCCGAGTTCCACTTACCTTCGATCGAATCGATGTGGTAGTAGCTCTCGTGCTGGTTGGAGTCGAAGCGCACGTCGTCGAAGACGTAGAACTCGGCCTCGGGGCCGAAGTAGACG
>JBJSWO010000183.1:0-5715 GCA_046085905.1 Actinomycetes bacterium
CGAGGGCCGCGCGCATCGACTCAGGGTTCGCGTTATAGCTGTCGTTGACGAGGGTGATGTTGTTCCCGAGCTCGCGCACCTCCATGCGCCACTTGCTGTCGAGCCCGGCGATGCGCAGGCCGGCGGCGACGACGTCGATGCTGATACCGAGTGCCAGTGCGACCGAGGCCGCGGCGAGGGCGTTCTGCACGAAGTGCTCGCCGTGAACCTTGAGGGTCACCGGCTCGGACGCATTGTCATAGGTGAGAGTGAAGGACGGGCGCGCGGCGGCGTCGAGACGCACGTCGGTGGCTCGCACATCGCAGCCGAGTGACCTGCCGAAGGTCAGCACGCTCGCCTTCGTGTCGTCGGCCTTCGCGAGGATGAGCGGATCATCGCCATTGAGGATCGCGAAGCCCCCGGGCGGCAGTTCCTCGATGAGCTCGCCCTTCGCGCGGGCGATGGCCTCGCGGCTGCCGAGCAGCTCGACATGAGCCGTGCCGACATTCACGAGCACGCCGACGCTCGGACGCGCGATCTCGGCGAGATAGCGGATTTGGCCCTCGCCGCGCATGCCCATCTCGAGCACGAGGTACTTCGTGCTCTCGTCGGCCTTGAGAATCGTGAGCGGAACGCCGACCTCGGTGTTGAACGAGCCCTCCGGGCACACGGTCGGGCCGTCGACGGCGAGCAGGCCGGCGATGAGCTCCTTCGTGCTGGTCTTGCCGCTCGAGCCGGTGACGCCGATGACGGTGCACGTGAGCCGGGTCGAGCGCACCCAGTGCGCGAGGCGCCCCAGGGCCAGAACCGGGTCGTCGACCACGATGCACGGCTGATCGAGCGCGCGATCGGAGAGCACTGCTGTCGCGCCGGCAGCGATCACGTCAGCGGCGAAGTCGTGGCCATCGGCGCGCTCGCCCTTGATGGCAACGAACAGGCACCCCGTGGAGATCTCCCGCGAGTCGACACGCACGTCGGAGATGACGTCGGTGGCGGCGCAGTGATGGGCGACGCCGTTGGTGGCATCGCAGACCTCGGCAACGGTCAGAGCGATCATCCGGCGACTCCGAGGATCTCGGCGAGTGCGGCACGCGCGACGACACGATCGTCGAATTCGGTGACGACCCCTGCGATGTCCTGGCCGCTCTCGTGGCCCTTGCCAAGGATCGCGACAGTGTCGCCGGGCCGCGCGGCAGTGATTGCCTCGTGGATAGCCCGGGCACGATCGCCGGTCTCGTGAAGACCAGCGCGCAGATCAGCCGGCACTGTCATGACTCCCTCGCGCACGGCCGCCCTGATCGCAGCCGGATCCTCTGAACGAGGATTGTCGTCGGTGATCCACACCTCGTCGGCCAGGCGCGCCGCGAGGGCACCCATCTCGGGGCGCTTGCCGCGATCGCGATCGCCGCCGGCGCCGATCACCGCGATCAGTCGGCCCCCTCCGCGTGCGGCCACCAGCGCGCGCTCGACGGCGTCGGGCGTATGGGCGTAGTCGACGAGCACGCGCACCGGGTAGCCCGCGGAGACGTCCTCCATGCGGCCCGGCACGGCGATGCTCGCCCACGAGCTAGCGATGTCGTCGGCCGGAACGCCGATGCTGCGCAGCATCGCGAAGGCGCACACGGCATTGGCACGGTTGAAGGCTCCGGGCAGGGCGAACTCGATCTCGCTGGTCTCGCCCGGGCCGGTGATCGTGATGCCGGTGGCGGACTCCGCGACGCTCCAGTCGGCAGCCTTGCCCTCTGCCGTCCAGGTCTGCATCTCGATTGCGCACTCGCGGGCCAGGCGGGCGCCCCACTCGTCGTCGACGCCGATCACCGCGCGCGCGGCATGCGCGGGGGTGAAGAGCTCGGCCTTGGCGAGGAAGTACTGCTCCATCGAGCCGTGGTAGTCGAGGTGATCCTGCGTGAGGTTCGTGAAGCCGACGACATCGAAGATCACGCCGTCGACGCGGTGCTCGCTCATCGCATGACTGGAGACCTCCATCGCGACGGCATCGACAGCGCGATCGCGCATCACTGCGAGCAATTCGTGCAGGTCGGTCGACTCAGGCGTCGTGCGCGAGCCCGGTGATCTCTCGCCGGCGATGCTGACGCCAACGGTGCCGATGACTCCGGTGCGATGCCCGGCCGAGATCAGCGCGGCATCGAGCAGATGCGTCACGGTGGTCTTGCCGTTGGTGCCGGTGACACCGAGCATCGTCAGCGAATCGGCGGGACGGCCATGCATGAGAGCTGCGGCTTCACCGAGGTGAGCGCGAGGGTTCTCGATGACGAGGACGGGAACACCGAGATCGGCGCACTGCCCGAGCCCCGCCCGGTCGGTGAGGATCGCCACTGCCCCGCCGCGAACCGCAGCACTCGCGAAGTCGGCACCATGTCGCACATGACCCGGCAGTGCGGCGAAGAGATCGCCCGTGCGGATCGCGCGCGAGTCGAGACTCACGCCGGTGATCATCAGGTGATCGGCTGCCGGCGCACCGGCCCACTGCACTGCCTCGATCAGCCCGGCCAGGCGCACCGGGGTCGACATCGGTCGCTCCATGCGCGCCATCCCGTTAGCCGTTCTTGCTGAACTTGAGCGGGATACTCGGCGGGGTCGTGCCGGTCGGCGGCACATGACGAGTCTTCAGCGCACTCATCATCACCTCCTTGAACACCGGTGCTGCGAGCTGACCGCCCCAGCGTCCGACCTGCGGCTTGACGACGGTGACGGCGACGACGAGCTCGGGCTTGTCAGCGGGGGCCACGCCGATGAAGGAGGCGATGACATCGCGGCCGTAACCACCGGGCACCGCCACCTGCGCGGTAACGGTCTTGCCCGCGACGCGGTAGCCGGGGATGCGCGCCTTGGGTGCCGTGCCCTGCTCGGAGACGACCGACTCGAGCATTGCCAGCACTGTCTTCGCGGTCTTCGGGCTGACGACGACGGTCTCCTCCGGAGTCGCACCCGGAGTGACCGTGCCATCAGGCGCGGTGACGGAGTCGATGAGGCTCGGGGTCACGCGCACGCCGCCGTTGGCGATGGTGGCGTAGACGCTCGCAGCATGCACGGTGTTCATGTTCATGCCCTGGCCGAACACGAGGGTCGGGAACGTGGTCTGCGACCAGTCCTTGTACGGCATGAGAGTGCCCTTGCTCTCGCCCGGGAAGTCCAGCCCGGTCGGCTGACCCATCCCGAACTTGCGCAGGTACTGATTGAAGGTTCGAGAGCCGATGCGCTCCGAGGCGAGGATCGTGCCGAGGTTGCTCGACTTCGCGAGCACGCCGGTCAGGGTGAGGTACCACGTGCCGTGCGCGACATCGTCGTGGAAGACCTTGTCGCCCCGCTTGAGCGTGCCGGGAATGGTGAAGCCAGTGGTCGGCGTGGCCGCACCCTGATCGATCACGGCCGCCATCGTCATGGTCTTGGCTGTCGATCCGGGTTCGAAGACGTCGCTGAGCGCACGGTTGCCGAGATCGCTCGAGCGTGACTTCGAGATGTCATTGGGGTCAAAGGTCGGTGCTGTCGCGAGGGCGAGGATCTTTCCGGTGTGCGGATCCATCACCACGACAGTGCCGCTCTCGGCCCGGGCCTCGGCGACCTTCGCGGCGATCGCCTTCTGCGCGGCGTACTGGATATCGCGATCGATGGTGAGCTTGACTGTCGAGCCGGCGACAGCCTCGACCTTGGTGTGCTGGGCGGTGGGAATCGCGCGACCACCCTGGCCGCGCTCGTAGGTCTGCATGCCATCAGTGCCTGCGAGAACGTCCTGCATGCCGCTCTCGAGACCGCCCAGGCCCTTGCCGTCGGCGCCGACGAAGCCGACGATGTTCGCCGCGAGGCTGCCCGACGGGTAGATGCGCTTGGACGTGCCTTCCTTGAGGATGCCCGGGAGTCCGAGATCAGAAATGCGCTGCCAGGTCTCGGGAGTGAGATCCTTCGCGACGTAGACGAAGCGACGATCGCCGGTCAGGCGAGCCGCCAGAGCTGCAGGATCGACCGAGAGAATCGGAGCCATCGCATTAGCGGTGGCGACCGGATCGGCGATGAGGGTCTGGTCAGCCGTGACGTTGTACGCCTGCACGGTGACAGCCAGCGGATTTCCCGCGGCATCGGTGATGGCCCCGCGCTCGGCGGGCAGCGCGATCTCCTTCAGGCGCTGCCCCTGGGCCTCGCTGGCGAGCGCAGACGCGCGAAAGGCCTGGAGCTCGACGAGGCGGCCGATGAAGACGGTGAGAATGACCGCGACGATGATGAGAATCGCGGTGCTGCGCTTGCGGTGGTCGCTGAGGGCAATCCACTCGCGATCCACTGGGCCACGGTAATCCGAGCGGGCCTGCGAACGGGTCGGACGCGGCCGTGTCGGGGCGTGATTCATGGGTGGCCGAGTCATGATCGGCGGACTATCCGATCGCGGTGGCGCTCAGGCCTGCGTCGTTCTTGGCGATCTTGACCTTCTTGCCGGCCTTGCCCGAGCGAGTGGCCTTGGGTGCGTCGGTCACGTCGATGATCTCGCCCCACGCGGTGTCCTCGGGGGTCGCGGCGACGGCGGCAGCATCGGCGGCAGCCGGGTCGTAGTTCGGGCCGACCGTGGCGGGGAACTCACCGGCGACGGCACCGTTGTCGACTGCCTCGACCGCGGTCAGGTCAGCGGGGGTGGCGAGCCTGGGCAGTGGTGCATTCGGCGAGACGTTCGCGCCATTGGGCTTGCCGAGGATCGAGCCGTCACCGAGGTTCAGGAACACCGGGCTCTTGCTGGGCTTCATGCCGAGGGCGCGAGCCTTTGCCTCGAGGTTGGCCGGATTCGCCATGGCATCGACTTCCTTCGCCAGTGCCTCGGCCTCGACGGTGAGCGCCGACTTCTGGGACTGCAGCTCGCTGACGACGAAGGCACCGGAGGCGAGCGAGGTATTGATGACGAGCATCACGATCAGCCCGGCACCGAGCAGGCCGCCGACGAGAAGTGCGAAGACTCCCCTGCTGGCCTTCTCCGCGCGCAGCGGCGAGACAAGCTTGAGTTCGGGCCGCGAGAGCTTGCGTGCCTTGGCACCCTGCGTGGCGTATTCAGTGGCGGTTGACTCGTTGATGGGGTCGACGAGCTTGCGGGCGTTGGCGCTCATGCGGCCACCGCCACTCGCTCAGCAGCGCGCACGCGCACCGATGCCGCGCGCGGATTCGACTCGATCTCCGACTCGGAGGCCATCTCGGCACCGCGGGTGATCAGGCGAAGCCACGGCTTCATCGACTCGGGGACGACCGGCAGATCGTGCGGGGCCTTGGACTCGGCACCCTCGGCGAAGGCCTGCTTGACGATGCGATCCTCGAGCGACTGGTACGACATCACGACGATGCGGCCTCCGAGGCTCAGGGAGTCGAGTGCCGCAGGGATCGCAGCGCGCAGGACCTCGAGCTCGCCGTTGACCTCGATGCGCAGGGCCTGGAAGGTGCGCTTTGCAGGATGCCCGCCGCGACGACGCGTCGCGGCGGGTATCGCTGCAGTGACAGTGGCGGCCAGCTGCGAGGTTGTGGAGAGGGGTCGCGCGGCGACGATGGCGTCGGCAACGCGGCGCGCGAAGCGCTCATCGGCGTTGTCGCGCAAGATGCGCGCAATGTCATCACGGTCGTAGGTGTTGACGACGTCGGCCGCCGTCAACACCTGACTGCGGTCCATCCGCATGTCGAGGGGGGCCTCGACACGATAGGAAAATCCGCGTTCGGCAACGTCGAGTTGTGGCGACGACACGCCCAGGTCGA
>JBJSWO010000184.1:0-7469 GCA_046085905.1 Actinomycetes bacterium
GCTGCCGTACTCCTTGGCACCTTCGGCCCACGACTGGTAGTCGGGGAAGCCCTCGAAGAGGCGCAGCTTGACCGGGGTCTTCTCCTCAAACCAGCGCAGCATCTCGGGGCCTTCCTCGAGGAATGCACCGAAGGTCTCGGCCTCGAGGTGGCCGTCATCGGCGAGACCGTCGACATAGGCGACGACCTCCTCGAAGGAGTCCTCGACGCCGTGCTTCTCCTGCTGGTCATTGAGCGGGATCCAGAGCATGCCGCCCGACATCGCCGAGGTGCCGCCGATCATGCCGAACTTCTCGAGGATCAGGACCTCGCCGGCCCCGAAGTCATGAGCGGCCATGGCCGCGGTGAGTCCGCCGCCGCCGGTGCCCAGGACGACGACGTCGACCTCCATGTCGAAATCCTGCTCGCTCATGCACTCTCCTCGTCAGGCCCGTGGGGCAAGGGAATGGCAGGCCGAGGCCCACGCCAATGGGCCGACGATACCCGCCAGCAGCCGTCTTGAGAAGCCACTTGGCATGCAAAACATGCCAGGCGACATGAATCCACCACGGCACCTATGGCAGCACGGCAGAATGCGAGCATGCCCGTCCTGGTCGACCACGAGAAGACGCGAGATCGCATTGCCGAGCTCGCGTGCGGAATCGTGGCCCGCGAGGGACTTCACGCCCTCACCATGAGGCGCATCGCCGCAGAGGCCGGCACCAGCCGGGCCATCGTCAGCACCTATTTCCGAGACATGCGAGATCTCGTGCTGGCCACCTTCCAGTGGACGGCGGCCAAGCAGGTCACCTACATCGAGGCTGCCGAGGCCAAGGGCTTGGGGCTCGAAGGCTGCGTCGAAGCCCTGCTCCCTCTCGATGAGGAGCGACTCAATGACTGGCGCGTGACCATTGCCTACCTGGGCTACGCCGTGGCGGACGATGAACTTGCCGCAATCGAGCGTCAGCGCATTGACGGTGCGGTCGTGCGCTTCGAGAAGGTCATCATGCGCGAACGCGGACTCAGGAAGCTCACGGCTGCCATTACTCGCGAGGCCGAGCGCATCGTCTCGTGTCTGCTCGGCGTGGCCATCGACTATTCCTTCGATCCGCGCGCTCAAGCTCAGCCGCGGATGCGCAAGCAGATGGTCGATCGGGTTTTGGTAAGTCCGACTCAGTAGACAGGTCGCGCGATGATCGACCTAGAGATGCAGAAGGACGCTCGAGGTTTCGGTCTCGGCTGCAACGTTCGCCGCCTGGCGATCAAATGTCACGAACGTCGCACCCACCGAGCGCGCTAGCAGAATGAGATGCGCATCAGTGACCGACGAGCTTGAGTGCGCCATGCTCCCCAGCAACTCATGTGAATCCGCGAGACTCACGGAATCCTCGACGAACAAGTGCCCCGGCAGCGAGCACAGGCGATGCAGCAGAAGAGCCGCCTCCCCGGGAGTACGCGCATCGGGGGTTACCCGCGCATTGCTCGAGACCCGGATGAAGCCGGACTCGGTAACCCCGCAGGTCAGCCAGCCGTCAGTGTGCGATTCGGCAAACCAGGTGCGAGCAGCCAAGTGGTGAACGTGATTGGGCCAGGCCAGTGCGAGCAGCACATTGACGTCGAGGAGGTAACTCACTCGTCGAGTGCTTCACGTACGAGGTCGGGGGTCATCGGCGCAGTTTCACGGGACACCGCAAAGGTAGGGAAGCCGTCATCCACAAGCCGGGGCTCCAGGCCGCGACGGGCCAGTTCGGAAACCGCGGCACCGAGCGAGGTGCCGGTCGCCTGGCTCAGGGCACGAGCAGCCGCCAGCACGGCGTCGTCGATTTCCAGTGTTGTGCGCATCACTGCATCATAACATCACGGCATCACAAGCTATCAAATCCCCGGTTCGGGAGCTCCCCTGGCTTGGCCCAGAGCGGGCAAATTTCCAGCAATTCCGGCAAATTTCCCCCGACCGTTAGGAATCTCACCCGATGTACGTCACACTTAGACCAGGTAAAGGCATGTCAGCACTAAATCCCCACGAGGACGCAGGCGCGATACGGCTTCACCGCGTGACGGACATATCGTCTGACACGTCTTTCGTTAAGGAGATTTAGCACCATGGCACAAGGCACCGTTAAGTGGTTCAACGCAGAAAAGGGCTTCGGCTTCATCGAGCAGGCTGACGGCGGACCGGACGTTTTCGTTCACTACTCCGCAATCGACTCCGATGGCTACCGCTCGCTCGACGAGAACCAGTCGGTTGAGTTCGACATCACCCAGGGCCCCAAGGGTCCCCAGGCTGACAAGGTTCGCGTCGTCTGATTTCAGACTTCGAACAGCACGAAGCCCCCGTCCATTGGACGGGGGCTTCGTGTTTGTGGAGGTGCCGGGATCCGTCGCTTCGCTATCGCGAAGCTCCTCCCGATTCCCGACGATCTACCCCAACAATGCGAAGAACCCAGGGATCAACCCTGGGTCTTCGTATTTGTGGGTAGTTCACATAACCCCATCGGCCTCACGGATGGCCAATGTCATAAAGCCGCTCCGCACACGATTTCGGTCGTCTCCGCACACCCTCCAAGGAGCACGGGGACGCTTTGGGGCTCGGTCGCGCGCTATCGACCTGGCTGCGCCGCCTGCCAGTCGCTGTACTCCCACTCGAGGTAGATGTCTTCATCCATACCGGGACGCTACCTCGCAGCCATTAGGACTCCGAAACTCGCAGCCAGTCCGCTAGGTCTGCCGGGCGTCGAGGGAGGAATGTGCCGAAGTCTTCATGAACGCCGCTTCGAACGAGCGCATCACGCAACTCCTTGTCCGCGAACAAAGCATCGCAATAGGGCACCGCTAGTGAGGCCATGTCGATGTCATGGATGTCGTTCTGTTCCCATCGGCGTCTCGGATTTCGGTGATATTCACACTTGATGGCTACGGAAACTCGAACGGTGGGGAGACTCATAACGAACGACCTGAAATCGTCCCTACCCTCGAGTATGTCCCCAATCGTGAGGCCTCGCGGCATGAGCCACTGCGTAATGGAATCCCCCAACTCGATCGCCACTTCACGAGCCGAGATGACGTCGCAAAGGCGGCCGCGTCTCCAATCCCTTCCATTACTGATGAGATTGTCCGCAAGCCATACTTCCTGCACGAGTCTTTGACTCGCGATTGCACGCAGCGCTTCGGGGCGGTAACCAAGCGTGCGCAACTCACCGAGTTCCTCATCGGTGGGCCCGTGCAACAGCCCACGGTTCAGCATCTGCCCCGCTGTCGATTGAAGATCTTCAAACCACGCGAGACCCTGTTCCCGAATGACTTCCTGTGTCGTATCGAGCCCCTCCGCATTTGTCAGACGGAGTGTGGTCTGAACACCCATCGCGTGGCTTGCATTGCTCGCCACGAGGGGCACAGGAAGGAGCCTCGGCCCTCCCGGTGCGAGCCCCTCAAGCACTTCGATCAACTCAAGAAACGACACCATGCCGTGGTTCAAAAGCATGGAGAAGCCTGTCAACTCCTCCATAAGAGAGCCGACCGCATGACGTTGGTCCGGGTGGCGGATGTTTGCCATCTCCATCAAGATCGAATCACTCAGTACGAAACGGACAGTTCCACCAATCGACGCGGCCCGGCTGGCATCAAGCAGTTCGACATATCCAGCAGGAGCCTCCTGCCCGAGGTCGCACTTAGCCAGGTTGATCCAATGAAGGAGGTCCAGATAGACGAGTTTCGGTGGTCGCGATGGCAGGACCAGCAAACTCGGCCATGTCAGCGGAAGCCCTTGCCAACACCTTCGATTCGAGCCGCTCAACGTTGATCCGAAACGGCCACTTCAGCCTGAAACATGTATCCGGCATCTGGGTCGGCATCCGCAAAAATGACGATGGCGGTTGGAGCCCCGTCCCAGCCTTGAGACTTCAAGTCAGCCATCGCCTGCTTCTTTTCGAGCGCGAAGGCTACTGAAGGTGGTTCTGGGATCAGCATCGGAAGGGCGACGAGGCAAATGATCCGACCATCCCCCAACTGGACTTCCGCAATGGGAAAGGCCTCGTGTGCCCGAATGGGTGCTGCTTCCGGATGATTCGGATCAAGAATGAAGAGATCGATTGCCACCGCTGGGTAGTCACTGGGAATCGGTACGTCTATGACGCCTTCCACCTTTGCGAATGAGGGAAGTAACTCCGAGCGGGCCACCACCAATCGCATTCCGTGAAGCCACCCGGGAGCCAGTTCGGGCCGGGAGACTGTGGTTGCCAACTGGCGCAACGAAGTATCCTGAGCCCGCTTTCGGCCTTCACGAGTGACTCCGAAGTGCCACTGCCCCGATTCATGAAGCGAGAGGTGAATCCACTTCTTTCCCGATTGGGTCTCGACGTAGACGTCCCCAGACAACGCCTTGGTCTTCACAATCCATTCGAGACCCACTCGAGGTCCGTCAGAGACACGGAATCGAACGCAAGACCCAGCAGGAAGCACTACGCCGCTTCTTCGCCTGCGATGACTTCGGCTTGGTCTAGGACCAACTGTGTGGCGGTCTCTTCCTTGTCGGGCGGGTACCCGTACTTCAGCAACAGGCGTTTGATGGCGGAGCGGAGTTTCGCTCGGACTTGCTCTTTGACATTCCAGTCGGTCTTGGCGTCGCGGCGGACGATGTCGACGAGTTCGTGGGCGATCTTCTTCAACGTGTCATCACCGAGTTTCATGACGGCGGCGTCGTTGGTGCGGATCGCGTCATAGAAGGCGAGTTCGTCGGCGTTGAGGCCGAGTTCTGCTCCTCGGTCGGCTTCGTGCTGGAGGCTCTTTGCCAGTTCGACGAGTTCAGCGACAACTTGGGCGGCGTCAAGGGTGCGGTTTTGGTAGCGCAGCAGGGACTGTTCGAGCATTTCGGAGAACGCCCGGCCGGTGACGATGTTGCGCTTGGAGATGCGGGTGATCTCCCCAGCAAGGATGCGCTTGAGGACCTCGATCTGGATGTTGGGTTTGTTCGTCTTCTTGAACTTCGCGACGAACTCGTCATCGATGAGGGACAGGTCGGGTTTGGCGAGGCCGACTTCGTCGTAGATGTCGATGACGCCGGTGCCAGTCATGGCGCCGGAGATGATCTGGCGGATGGCGGTCTCCATCGCGGCGTTCGGGTCGGCGCCTTCACGGTCGACGCCTTCGATCTTGGAGATCTGGGAGCGGATGGCTTCGAAGAACGCGACGTCGTCGCGGATCGCCAGCGCCTTGTCGCTGGGTACGCACATGACGTACAGGGCGATGAGGTCGCGAGTTTGGGACATGAACCGGTGCTTGAGGCATGGGGCGTCTTTGGTGCAGGCACCGGTGGCGGGGGCTTCCTTGTGAGCCGCGAGAAGGTACTCCACGGTGCCCGAGAGGGTGTCGATGAATGCCTTCGGTCCGCCGGAGGCCAGGCCTTCGCGCCACTTGGTGCCGTGCAGGATCGTGCAGACGACATCGTGCTTGGCGACCATCGCGGGGATGGCCTTGATGCGGATGTCCTGGCCGAGTTCCTGGTTCTCCTGGTCACGAGACGTGTAATCGGCCAGGGCGCTCTTGAGGTCTTCGGCAATACCCAAATAGTCGACGACAAGGCCGGCGGGCTTGTCTTTGAAGGTGCGGTTCACGCGGGCGATGGCCTGCATGAGGTTCGCGCCCTTCATGGGCTTGTCGACGTACATGGTGTGCATGGCGGGTGAGTCGAAGCCGGTCAGCCACATGTCACGGACAATGACGATCTCGAGCGGATCACCCGGGTCTTTAGCGCGGGACTTGAGGTTCCGGAGCGCCTCTTTGGATCGAATGTGGGGCTGCAACGTCGCGTCGTCTGCAGCTGAGCCAGTGATGACGACCTTCAGGGTGCCGGTGGTGTCGTCGTCGGTCGCCCACTCAGGTCGCAGTTTCGCAATCTCGTCATACAAGGCCACGGCGATACGCCGGGACATCGCCACGATGATCGCCTTGCCCGCCATCGCCTCTTTGCGGGCTTCCCAGTGGGTGACGATGTCGGCGGCGAGTTCCTTGATGCGCTTGTCGGAGCCGACGATCGCCTCGACCTGCGCCCACCGCGACTTCAACCGTTCCTTGGCTTCCTCTTCGGAGCCGGAGGTCGCTTCGGCGAACTGAGCATCGAGCGCGCCGAGGGCATCCTTGGGCAGTTCGACCTTCGCCAACCGAGGCTCATACAGGACTTTGACGGTGGCGCCGTCGGCAACGGCCTGGGTGAGGTCGTAGACGTCGATGTAGTCACCGAACACCTGGCGGGTGGACTTGTCCTTCGCCTCAATCGGCGTGCCCGTGAACCCGATGTAGGTGGCGTTCGGCAAACCGTCGCGTAGGTGGCGGGCGAACCCATCGATGAAGTCATAGTTCGACCGGTGTGCCTCATCCACCATGACGACAATGTTCGACCGCTCGGAAAGGGTCGGGAAGTTCGTGCCGGCGTCCTTCTCCTCCTTGGACAGGCCGAACTTCTGCAAGGTGGAGAACACGATGCCGCCGGACTGCCGCTTGTTCAGCAACTCCTTCAAATGGTCCCGCGAGTCCGCTTGGACCGGTGGCTCGGGCAGCGGCGCGCCGGGCTTGGATGCGGCGAACGTGTCATCGAACAACTGGTCATCGAGGTCGTTGCGGTCCGTGAGGACGACGATGGTGGGGTTCTCCATCGCGGGGTGACGCATGATCTTGCCAGCGAACCACTCCATCTCCAGCGACTTACCCGAGCCCTGGGTGTGCCAGACAACACCAGCCCGGCCATCACCCTCAACGGCCTCCACGGTGGAGACAACGGCCTTGTTCACCGCCCAGTACTGATGGTATTTCGCGGTCTTCTTCACCATCGCTGCGCCGTCGCCGGCGTAGACGACGAAGTTCTGCACCAGATCCAGCAGCCGGTCCGGGGCGAACATGCCCTTGGTGAGGACCTCGATCTCCGAGACGCCCTTCGCCAGGTGCATGCCGTCGATGGTCTTCCATGGGGCGTAGTGCTCCCACCCGGCCGTGAACGTGCCTGCGCGGGCATTCACACCATCGGAGATGACGGTGATCTGATTCCACGTGAATACGTCAGGGATCTGGTTGCGGTAGGTGGCGATCTGGTTGAACGCCCCACGCAAGGTTGCGTTCTTCGCCCCGGCACGCTTCAACTCAAACAACACCATCGGCAGACCATTGACGAACAGCAGCACATCGGGGCGGCGCTCACTCTTGCCCTTGATCGTGAACTGATTAATCGCCGCAAGATTGTTGTTGCTCGGCTGCTCCCAGTCGATGATCCGCGCACGAGCGTCCTTGATCGCACCCACCGCGTCGCGGTACTGGACCGGCACACCTTGCGTGAGCAGTTGATATGCCCGCCAGTTCTCCGTCATAACAACCTGAGAGTCCGCCCGCAGTACCGTCTTCACCACATCCTCAACCGCATCCTGCGGCAAGAACGGATTCAAAAGTGCAACAGCCGTCCGAAGACGACCGACCAACACCACATCGCGGTAATCGGTGCGCTCTTCG
>JBJSWO010000185.1:0-4042 GCA_046085905.1 Actinomycetes bacterium
GGCGGTGGTGCCTTCCGGCAGCTTGCCGTTGAGGCGGAAGCCGATCACTTCGGGGATCAGCATCGAGATGGGCTGGCCCAGCATGGCGGCCTCGGCCTCGATGCCGCCGACGCCCCAGCCCAGCACTGCGAGGCCGTTGACCATGGTGGTGTGCGAGTCGGTGCCGACAACGGTGTCGGGGTAGGCCTGGCCGCCACGGGCCATGATCACGCGCGCGAGGTTCTCGATGTTGACCTGATGGACGATGCCGGTGCCCGGCGGCACGACCTTGAACTCCTCGAATGCACCCTGGCCCCAGCGCAGGAACTGGTAGCGCTCGCGGTTGCGGTCGTATTCGAGTGCAACGTTCAGGCTCTCGGAGTCAGGGGTGCCGAAGTAGTCGGCGATGACCGAGTGGTCGATGACGAGCTCGGCCGGGGCGAGCGGCTCGATCTTGGCGGGATCGCCGCCGAGATCGGTGACGGCCTCGCGCATGGTGGCGAGGTCGACAACCACGGGAACGCCGGTGAAGTCCTGCATCACCACGCGGGCCGGGGTGAACTGGATCTCGTCGGTCGGCTCGGCCGAGGGATCCCAGTTGCCGAGAGCGGCAATGGTGTCGCGGGTGACGTTCGCGCCATCCTCGGTGCGCAGCAGGTTCTCGAGGAGCACCTTGTGAGTGAACGGGAGTCGGGCGGAGCCCTCGACAGCGGAGATCCGGAAGATCTCGTACGACTGAGAGCCGACCTGCAGGTCTCCCCTTGCGCTGAAGCTGTCCTTGCTCGCCACGATGAGCCCTCTCGTTGCCGGAATTTCGCTCAGATTATCGGATGTCCATCAATCTCGGCCGTGAGGGTTGCCACGGTCTCGAAGTGATGGGTCATCGGGAAGGCGTCGAGAGCCGTGAGGCCGGTCAGCCGGTAGCCATGTGAGCGGAAGCTGGCCAGAACACGACCGAAGGCGACAG
The DNA here is from genome assembly GCA_046085905.1 of Actinomycetes bacterium. Lineage (GTDB taxonomy): Bacteria > Actinomycetota > Actinomycetes > S36-B12 > S36-B12 > CAIKZY01. The sequence goes on from JBJSWO010000185.1 coordinate 947, forward strand.
GATCACATGCCACGTAGACCACGGTGCGGGGCTGGCGCTCTGCGATCAAGGTCACGACCTTCTCTCCCGCACCGCTACGCGGCGGATCGAGGACGACTCCGTCCGGGCGCCCGGGAGCGGTCTCGAGCCAAGTCGCGACATCGGCCTCGTGCACGACAGCCTGGCGGAGATCGTGCAGATTCCGGCGGGCATCTCGGACCGAGGCCGTGTAGGCCTCGACCGAATCGACGCGGCCCTCGCCGACGGCTTCGGCCAGGTAACGCGTGAACAGTCCCGCGCCCGAGTACAGATCCCACCAGTGCTCACCTGGCTGCGCGTGCACGCACGCGATGTCGACCAGCCGCTCGGCGAGCGCGGGATGTACCTGCCAGAAGCCCTTGGCCGAGATCCGCCACTCGTCGTGGCGCACGCGCTCGGTCACCTTGCTGCGCCCGAGGACAACCTGGCCGTCGGCGATCACGCTCACCTCGCCGTCTACGCCGGCTACCGCCGTGATCGACTCGGTCGCGCCCAGATCAGGGACGTTCGCGATCGATGGCAAGCCGAGCAGGCACACCTCGGTGGGAACGATTGCCGAGGAGCGGTGGCGATGCATGCCCGGTCGTCCGGCCGAGTCGATGCTCCAGCGCACGCGGGAACGCCAGTGCAATGCCCGATCGTCGAGGGCATCGACCTCGTACCCGGCCACCTCATCCGCGGGCAGACCCCCCTGCCGCGTCAGCGCATCGCGAAGGACGGTGGTCTTGAGGGTCCGCTGCACGGCAGGGTCGATGTGCTGGAAATCGCAGCCGCCGCACCCACCGGGACCTGCCACCGCGCACTCGACGGGCACGCGCGACTCGGACGGCTCAAGAATCTCGATTGCGTCAGCCCGGCTGACCTTTGACGTGACATCGGTGATCCGTGCCTTGACAAGCTCGCCCGGGATGCCATGTCGGACAAGGAAGGTGCGTCCGCCCCAGTGCGCGATGAAGTGGCCACCGTGAGCCACCGTTCCGATGCGCAGCTCGACAACGTCGCCGCGGCTTACGGGCTCCTTCACCCTTCTCGATCGAGGACGGTCTCGCTCGACTCGAGCTGCCAGGGCACGCTGGTGACCATCACGCCCGGGGTGAAGAGCAGGCGGGACTTCAGCCGGAGTGCGGACTGGTTGTGCAGCAGTTGCTCCCACCAGTGACCCACGACGTACTCGGGGATGAAGATCGTGACGATGTCGTTCGGGTTGCCTGAGCGAAGCTCCTTCACGTAGGTCACCACCGGGCGCGTGATCTCGCGGTACGGGGAATCCAGCACCTTGAGCGAGACCGGGATCTCCCGCCGCTCCCATTCCGCCTCGAGCGCAGCGGTTTCGGCATCGTCGACATTCACCGTGATGGCCTCGAGAACCGTCGGTCTCGTAGCGCGCGCATAGGCGAGCGCACGAAGGGTCGGCTTGTGGATCTTGGAGACCAGGACGAGCGTATGAACCCGGGCGGGGAGCATCATTCGCTCGTCTTCAGTGGTTGAGAGCTCGTGGCGGACCTTCTCGTAGTGACCGTGGATGCGCTGCATGATCAGGTAGATGATGGGCATGGCCACGACAACGAGCCAGGCACCCTTGGTGAATTTGGTCGTGAGCACGATCACGAGCACTGAACCGGTCATGACGAAACCGAAGGAGTTCACCAGACGCGAGCGCATCATCCGCGTGCGATCGGACTTGTCAGTCGTCGCCTTGAGGTTCCTGGTCCAGTGCTTGATCATGCCGAGCTGACTCAGGGTGAACGAGACGAAGACACCGATGACATACAGATTGATCAGGTTGCTCGGATTGGCCTGATAGATCACGACCAGGATCACCGCGAGACCGGCGAGGGTCACGATGCCGTTGCTGAAGGCGAGTCGATCGCCTCGCGTGTAGAGCTGGCGGGGCAGGTAGCCGTCCTTGGCCAGCACGGATCCCATGAGCGGGAAGCCGTTGAAGGCGGTGTTCGCGGCCAGCACCAGGATGACGGCCGTGGCGATCGCGATGATGAGCACCACGATGCCCGAGCTGTGGAAGACCGCATCGGCCACCTGCACGATCACGGTCTTCTGCTCCTGGCCCGCGGGCAGCCCGACGAGATCCTTCGCGTACTCGGCGTACTTCACGCCGGTCGCGAGCGCCAGCCAGGTAATGCCCACGAACATTGCCATGGAGATGACAGCCATCATCAGGAGCGTGTTCGCGGCGTTCTTGCTTTTCGGCTTCTTGAAGGCCGGCACGCCATTGGCAATGGCCTCGATGCCCGTCAGAGCCGTGGTGCCTGACGAGAATGACTTCGCCAGCAGGAAGATCAGGGCAGCTCCTGCGAAATTGCTTTCCGCGGTGATGGTCCAGTCGGCACTCTCGGCCACCATCGGATTTCCCATGATGACGTTGAAGATGGCGAAACCGATCATGACGAAGATCGAGCCCACGAAGAAGTAGACGGGAATCGCGAAGAACGCGCCTGACTCCTTCACTCCGCGCAGGTTCAGCAAGGTGATCAGCACGATGAAGCCCACTGCGAATTGGACGTTGTGCTCGCCGACGAACGGGATGGTCGAGCCCAGGTTCTGCACTGCTGACGAGATCGACACCGCCACGGTGAGCACGTAGTCGATAAGCAGGGCGCTGGCGACGAAGACACCCCACTTCGGGCCGAGGTTCACGGTGACTACCTCGTAGTCACCGCCACCGCTCGGGTAGGCGTGAACGTTCTGTCGGTACGAGGCCACGACCGTGAAGTAGACGATGACGACGAGGGCCGCGATCCAGGGTCCGTACGAGTAGAGAGCGACGCCGCCCAGCGAGAGAGTGAGCAGGATTTCCTGCGTGGCGTAGGCGTTGGACGACAGCGCGTCGCTGGCGAAGACAGGAAGGGCGATTCGCTTCGGAAGTGCGGTGTCGCCGAGTCGATCGCTGCGCAGCGCCCTGCCCAGCAGCAGGCGCTTGACACCCTCGGAAACCGGCACCCCCAGATGCTATGCCCGCGGTCACGGTCAACGGGACACCGGAGCCGTGTAGCGTTCACTCGTGCATATCGTGATCATGGGGTGCGGACGAGTGGGGTCGCTGCTGGCCCACAGCCTCGA
>JBJSWO010000186.1:0-3730 GCA_046085905.1 Actinomycetes bacterium
CCTTCGAGTACCCGGACGACCAGAACGTCAACACCGCGGAGCTCGTCGTCCCTGAGGGACGGCCGATCTACTTCAACGTCACCTCCGAGGATGTCATCCACAACTTCTGGGTCGTCGAGCTCGGCATCAAGATCGACGCCAATCCCGGCGCGATTACCAACACGGGTGTCACTCCGAACAAGCTCGGCACGTTCAACATTCGCTGCGCCGAGCTGTGCGGCCTGCACCACGCGTACATGGAGACCGAGATTCAGGTGGTGACCCAGTCCGAGTTCGATGCCTGGGTCCGTGACAAGGGCGGGATGAAGACGGCATGAGCGTGACTACCGCAGTATTCGAGCAGCCGGCTGTGCTCCAGCCCAAGCAACACGGCAAGCCCGGTGGCTTCCTCCGCCACACGAGCATCTTCACCGGCCTCGCCGGTGGCATCATCGCCGCAGCGGTGACCTACATGATCGGCTCGAAGCTGGTGCCCTGGGGCACGCAGAATGCCGACTTCACGCAGGTCGGCCTCAATGCCTTGATCGCCGCGACGATGTTCGCCTGGGTGATCGGCTTCATGGCGGGCATCGGCGCCTTCGCGGGCCCGATCCGCTGGGCACTCGGGCACGACCTGACCCACGACGACGCCGAGTACATGGCGGGCAAGGGCCAGGGCAAGTTCCGCTACTGGAAGTACACGACCGACCACAAGGTCGTGGGCACCCAGTACTTCGTGATGGTGCTCGTCCTGCTTGGTCTCGGTGGATTCCTGGCGATGCTGATCCGCACCGAGCTCGGCTGGACCTGGAGCGAGCTCTTCGACCCGAACTTCTACAACTCGATCATCGGCACCCACGGAATCGTGATGGTCGTCTCGATGATCATCGTGGTCACCGGCCCGCTCGGAAACTTCATCATGCCGATCATGGTCGGCGCGCGCGACATGGCGTTCTCCCGCCTGAACGCCCTGAGCTTCTGGCTGCTGTTCGCCGCTGTTCCCCCGCTCGTGGCCACGCTCCTCATGGGCGGCATCCGCGACGGCTGGAGCGTCTACCAGCCCCTGGCCACCCAGGCCGGCATGGGCATGGTCGGCTACCAGGTGCTCATCATCGTGTTCGCCTTCTCCACCGGCGTCGCCTCGGTGAACCTGATCACGACGGCCGTGACCATGCGCGCGCGCGGCATGAACTGGAGCCGGGTGCCGATCTTCGTCATCGGCATCATTGCCTCGTCCGTGATGGGCCTCATCTGGTTCCCGATGTACCAGTACTCGCAGGTCCTTGCGATGAGCGACCTCATCCTGAACTCGGCGTTCTTCAACCCCGTCGCCGGTGGCTCCGTGTGGCTGTACGAGAACCTCTTCTGGCTGCTCGCGCATCCCGAGGTCTACGTCATCGTCGTGCCCGCCACCGCCGGCATTCTCGAGCTCATGACCGTGTTCCTGCGCAAGCCGCTGTTCAGCTACAAGCTGGCAATCGCCGGCTTCGCAGGTGTCGTGGGCATCTCGGCGATCGTGTGGGTGCACCACATGTACATGACCGGGTTCGCCCCGCAGGTGGGCTACCCCTTCATGCTCTCCACCGAGCTGATCTCCATTCCGTTCGGCTTCCTCGTGCTCGTGGCCCTGGGCACGATGTGGCGAGGCAAGGTCTGGACACGCCTGCCGATGATGTGCGTCTACGCCGTCATCTGGGACAAGGTCATCGGCGGCATCACCGGCGTGTACCTCTCCGACGTTCCCGTCGATCAGTACATGCACGGAAGCATGTTCGTGGTGGCTCACTTCCACTTCATGCTGATGGGTGCGGGCCTCTTCGGAGCCATGGCGGCGATCTCCTACTGGTTCCCGAAGATGTGCGGCCGCATGCTCAATGAGCGCATCGGCTCGATCGGCTTCTGGACCGCCTTCGCCGGCTTCCAGATCACGTTCTTCTCGATGTTCGTGGCCGGACTGCAGGGCATGCCCCGTCGCGTCCTGCAGTTCGACAACGCGTTCAACGTGTCGAACTGGATCTCGACCATCGGCGCCTACATCATCGGCATCGGAATGCTGATCTTCCTGTACGCGATCATCACCTCCTGGCGCGGCAAGACCTGGGCGCCGGCAAACCCGTGGGGTGCGAAGACCCTCGAGTGGCAGACCGAGACTCCCGTGCCGCTCGAGAACTTCCCGGTGCTGCCGGTGGTCACCAGTGACCCGTATGGCTACGGGGTTCCCGATCCTTACGACGCCATCGAGCAAGAGCTTGCCAAGGACGACAACGAAGCGAAGGTGCCGCAATGAGCACGACAACGACCGGTCCCCTCTACCCGACCACCGGCGAGCCCGTAGCAGTCAATGCCCGGCGCAACCGCCTCGGCGTCTGGCTGTGCATCGTCTCCGACTGCGCAGGCTCCATCGCCCTGCTCATTGCGTACTCGTACCTGTGGTCGCTCAACGTCAACAATGCGTGGGCTCCGCCGAAGAATGCCTGGGCACCCGATGGCCCGTTCTGGCTGATCGTCCTCGGCACGGTGCTGGCCACCATCGCGATGTGGTGGGGCTACAAGGGCCTGGTGAAGGGCCACAAGGGACGCATGATCACCGGCGCCACGCTGGCCACGCTGCTCATCCTGGTGACCTTCATCGGCCAGATCGTCCAGCTGTCGACCTTCCCGTTCGATATCCAGGACGGTGCCTACGCCTCCTCGGTCTTCTGGCTGTGCATCGGCGCGGCGATCCACCTGTTCATGGTGCTGTTCTTCACCATGGCCATCGTGTTTCGTACCAAGGCCGATCGCATCACGCCCGAGAATCCGTACCACGCTCGCCTGGTCTCGATGTGGATGACTTACGTCTGCATCATCATCGCCATCGGTGCGCTCTTCACCCTGGTCATGAAGGACAGCCCGAATACCGACGCACCGACGTTCGGCACCTTCACCACCACGCAGTGAGCCTTCGGATGGGGGCACGCCTCTGGTGGGGCGTCCCCATCCTGCTCGTGCTGCTCTGGGCAGCAGGCATGCTCGTGGTCGTCGAGTTCCCGGGACTCCCCACTCCCCCGTCCTCCGTACTCTGGCTGCAGCCCACCGGTCGATATATCCGTGACATCACCTCGATGCTCGCCCTGGGCTCTCTGGTCGTCGGCGGTCTGCTGACTCACGCCCGGCGTGCACTCGGATGGGCACTGGGCTGGGCATCACTCTGGTTCGTGACCCTCCTCGTGCTGCTAGTGCTCACCATCAGCGACATTCAGGCGCTGAGCCCGTGGCAGGCCCTGCTGAATGCGCCGACCTTCCTCATCAGCGACTACGTCGGTCGCGTCTTTCTCGCTCAGCTCATCGGCATCATCGCCTTCGTCGCCCTGCTGCAGGGCTCCGGCAATCGGCGAGTCGCCTGGCTGGCGGCCATCGTGGGCGCCGCGGCATGCATGACACCATCGTTCCTCGGCCACGGTGGACTCACCGGCGAGCACGTGTCGATCACGATGAGCTTGGCGCTCCACCTCGGTGCGGTGAGCCTTTGGGTCGGCGGTCTCGCGGTCGTCATCGCCTTGGTCCATGCCGAGCCCGAGCTCGGCCCACGCCTGCTTCCGCGCTTTAGCCTGCTCGCCCTGTGGTGCGTCTTCATCATTGCCGAGACCGGCCTGCTCAATGCCTCGCTGCTCGTCGGCTCGATCAGCCTGTTCGTCGGCACCGTGTACGGCTCACTCGTACTCATGAAGGCCGCACTGCTGGCCTGGCTTATCCGTCTGGGCTGGCTCCA
>JBJSWO010000187.1:0-10378 GCA_046085905.1 Actinomycetes bacterium
CCACAACTCGGCAATGGCGTGCAGCCATTGCCGCGGCACTAACAGCCGTCATCGTCGTGGCCATCGCCCTGACCACCACGATCTCGGGCGCCCGCTCATCTCAGGCGGCACCTGTCGGTGCGGAGCCGACGAGCACCACGACAGCAGATCCCATCCCCGGCGTCACGCCGAGTGCAGGGGCCTCATCGTCACAGCCCACGACGTCACCCGGTGCGATCACGAATGTCGTGATGATCCTTGCCGATGACCTCGACTGGAATACGTTCAGCCAGGTTCCGCGCCTGGCCGCCCTGCGCGACATGGGCACGAGTTTCGTGAACAGCACGGTGACCGATTCGCTGTGCTGCCCGTCGCGTTCCTCGATTCTTCGCAGCCAGTACGTGCACAGTCACAAGGTGGTCTCGAACACCTACGCCAGCGGCGGCGGATTCCAGAAGTTCTACGCGCTCGGCGAGGAGAAGGACTGCCTGGCCACGTGGCTGCATGACTCGGGTATCTATACGGGCTACATCGGCAAGTACCTGAACGAGTACCCGAATGGCGCACCGTCACTGACGTACATCCCGCCGGGCTGGGATGAATGGATCGTTCCGGTTGACTTCGGAAAGGCGTACAAGGGCTACGACTACCGACTCAATCGCAATGGCAAGATCAAGAAGTACGGCAGCAAGCCCCGCGATCTCATCAATGACGTCCTCACCGCTGATGCGCAGCGCTTCATCCGCACTGCACCCGACGGCTTCTACCTGCAGCTGGCCACCTTCGCTCCCCATGAACCCGCTCCCGTGGCAAAGAGAAACAAGAATCTGGCCGGCGTCTCGATTCCGCGCACCCCGTCGTTCAACACGCCCGGCACCGACGAGCCGGCGTGGCTCGCGGCACGAGGTCCGCTGTCCGAGAAGCGAATCGAGAAGTTCGACAACATGTGGCGCAATCGCGTGCGCTCGGCTGAGTCGGTCGCCGACTCGGTCGCCGGTGTCTACGCAGCGCTTCGCCAGACGGGTCACATCAACAACACCCTCGTGATCGTGACCTCCGACAACGGCTTCCACGCCGTGTTCCATCGACTTCCCCAGGGAAAGCGCACTGCTTTCAAGGAGGACACCGTCGTGCCCCTCATCGCGATCGGACCGGGCGTGACCACCGGCGGCACAGTGACAGCGATGACCTCCACCGTCGATCTCGCCCCGACCATCACGTCGGTTCTGGGCACGACTCCCTCCTTCATTGCCGAGGGCCGCAACCTCGTGCCGTTCCTGACCTCGCAGGCCGCCCCCGCTGACTGGCGCACGGCGACCCTGACCGAGAGCATGAGCGAGTCCGCTCCCGGCGATCCCGACTACTCGACCTTCTCGCCGCCACGGTTTGCCTCGCTTCGCTCGGAGCAATGGCTCTACGTCGAGTACGTCACCGGTGAGCGTGAGCTCTACAACCGCTTCACGGACCCCGATGAGATGCGCAATGTCATCACCAAGGAAGACCCGTCGGTGATCGCCCAGCTGTCCGCGCAGCTCACCGCACTGCGCAACTGCGTCGGGGCGACGTGCCGAGTCGCGGATTCCATGCCCGTTCCGGCCTCGAAGCCGCTGCCGGATCCGAGCACCAGCGCCTCTGCTGGAAGCTCGCCTTCGTCCAGCGCATCGGCCTCCCCCTCGCCGTAGGTCGCCGGCCGACTTACAGTGGAGCCATGTCGAGAAGCATGGTTTCGCCCGATCGCGCACTGCCCGGCCGCGACGCGCCCTGGTTCACGATCCCGGAACAACACGCGGTGCTCGGCGCCTCGCTCATTGGCCCATGGCCTGAGGGCACGGTGCGCATCTACCTGGCGATGGGCTGCTTCTGGGGTGCCGAGGAGATCTACTGGCGCCTACCGGGCGTGGTCTCTACCAGCGTGGGCTACATGGGCGGCTATTCCGCGAATCCGAGCTATGAGGAAGTGTGCACCGGCATGACCGGCCATACCGAGACCGCGAGCATCACCTACGACCCTGCGATCATCAGCGACTACGACATCCTCAAGGCGTTCTGGGAGAACCATGACCCGACCCAGGGATACCGCCAGGGCAATGACATCGGCACCCAGTACCGCAGCGCGATCTTTTATACGACCCCCGAGCAGCGGGCGATGGCAGAGCTGACCCGCGATGCCTACGCCTCGGTGATCGCCCAGCGCGGCTACCCGCAGATCACGACGACCATCGACGATGCCGCCGACTTCACCTACTACTTCGCCGAGGACTACCACCAGCAGTACCTCTACAAGCGCCCGAACGGCTATCGCTGCCACGCGAATACGGGCCTGGTGCTTCCCGCGCTCTCATCATGACCGACGAGCACCTCGGTGAGGAGTACGCGCGAGAGCTCGCCCGAGTTGTCGAGCGCCTCCGGACGATGCCGCTCACGCGCTTGAACTCAGGCTCTGATGCGGTCTTCGCCCTCTGCCGCTCACTCGCTGATCTCGCGCACGAGTCAGGCTCAGGTCTTGCCGGAGGTCAGTCCGTGCCCCGACTGCGCGATCATGCGCTGCCTGATCAGTTGCAGGTACTCGGGATGGAGATTGCCTCGATCGCCGATTCGGCAGTCCTCACGCGTGCTCACGAACTGCTTGTCGACATGCGAAAGGCGCTGCCGTAGCAGCGCCTTTCGGGGTGAGGTGCTCGCTCAGTCGCGACCGGCCACGATCGCGAGCAGTCGCAGGATCTCGAGGTACAGCCAGATGAGCGTGAGCTCGAGGCCGAAGGCCATTCGCCACGACTCCTTCTCCGGCAGGCCCATCGCAATGCCCTGCTTGATGGCATCGAAGTCGAGCAGCAGGGTGAAGGAGGCCAGGAGCACGCCGGCCGCGCAGAGCAGCAGGCCGATGCCGCTCACGCCGTAGAAACCCCATCCGCCGCCTACGCCGAACAGCGAGGCGACTAGGGAGGCGAGACCGATGATCGCGTAGCTCACGAGAGCGGCGAGCATGACCTTCTTGAACTTGCTGCCGACCTTGATGATGCCGGTGCCGTACAGGAAGAGCATGACGCCGAAGGCAGTCATCGTGCCGATGACGGCCTGGAGGACGAGCCCCTGGTAATCCTGCGCGGCCGCGTACTGGTTGTACCAGTTGCTGATGCCGCCGAGCATGACGCCTTCGGCCACCGCGTAGGCCAGCATCAGGGGCACGGAGATCTTCTTCTTGAAGGCATTGACCAGGCCGAGGATCATGCCGATGATCGCTGCGCCGATCCAGATCATCGGCATGTCAGCGGCCACGTTCCAGCCGATGACGGCAAACAGCACGGTGATGCCGAACATGATCGAGCTCTTGACGATGACGTCATTGAGGGTCACCTTGGGCTCGTCAAAGCCCGCATTGGCGATGATCGCCTCGAAATCCTTGTCGGCGTCGACCTTCTCGTACTTGGAGAGGATCGGGTTATTGGACTGCTTGTAACGACCTGTGTCTGCCATGTTCCCAATCTACCCGCCCGGAGCGCACCCCAAACCTGCCGAGGGTGCGAATTTCTGGTGCCCTCGGTGGGATTTGAACCCACACTGTGCCGGGTTTAAGCCGGGTGTCTCTGCCAGTTGGACTACGAGGGCGTGCCGCGAAGCGGTGGCTGCCGCAGGTCAGCAGCAGCCACTGCGTAAGAGGGGCAGGCTCGTCGCCCAGGCAGCAGAGGCATTGCCGGCCTGGAAGACCTCCGGGCGGGAGTCATTGAAGAAGGCATGCACGGAGTCGGGATAACGCTCCACCGTGGCCTCGCCGCCGTTCTCCCGGATGGCCGAGGCATACGCCGCGATGGCCTCCCCGGCCCACGACTCGTCGGACTCGGCCGCATGGATCAGCGCGCGCTTTCCCGCATACCGAGACCAGTCCGGGGCGTACTCCGGCCAGGGCATGGCCGGGTAGAAGGCTATGGAGCAGCAGATGTCATCGCTGACCGTCGGGGCGAGAAGCGCGAGACCGCCGCCCATGCAGAAGCCGATGACGCCCACCTTCGTGCTCGTGACCTCGGGCCGGGCGAGCAGCCACGGGGCAGCCTGGGCGAGATCCTCGGCGACCTGCGCGATGTTCAGGCCGAGCATCAGTTTCTGGGCCTCGTCGGGCTCGGTGGTCTCGATCCCGCGGTAGTGATCGATAGCCAGGGCCACGAAGCCCTCGGCAGCGAGGCGATCGGCGACATCGATGATGTGCGGGACCAGGCCCCACCATTCCTGGATGACGATCACCGCGGGGCCGGAACCACCGGCCGGAAGGGCCAGGTAGCCATCGACCTCGGAGCCGCTGATCGGGATCGACACGTTGCGCATGACGGAAGTCTAGGTGGGGCGGTGTGACGCAGGCTACGGCCTGCGCGCGAGCAACTGGCTGCGGTACCAGTGCGCACTGTCCTTGGGCGTGCGCTGGCACGTCACCGGGTCGACCCGCACGATTCCGAATTGCATCGTCCAGCCCGACGACCACTCCAGGTTGTCCATGAGACTCCAGGCGAAGTACCCGCGGACGTCAACTCCCTCGCGGCGCGCGTCGAGAACCGCGTTGATGTGGTCGGCCAGATATGCCGTGCGAATCGGATCATGCACCCCGGTGTCGTCGAGGACGTCATCGACTGCAACACCGTTCTCGCAGATCCAGAGGGGAACCCCCGGGAGCCCTCTCTCGGCGATGCGGAGTGCTTCGACGATTCCCTCGGGGATGATCTCCCAGCCCATCTGGGTGAGAAACCCGCGCGGGGCAAAGGACATGGGCGGGCAGGCCGGGAACATCGAGGAGTCCTGCCCTACTGCGCCGGAGCCTCTCTCCTTCGGCTCGCTCACGCGCATGACCGTGTAGTAGTTGACGCCCATCCAGTCGATCGGGGTACCGAGGATCGCGTTGTCGGAGTCACGAACGAACGCCCAGTCGGTCACTGATGCGCAGGATGCCCGCACCTCCTCACTGACGCCGCGGCCGGCGAGCAGGTCGAGGAAGATCCGGTTCTGGAGACCATCGACATGAGCGGCGACCGAATCCATCGACGGGCTGTCGCTGACGATCGGAATCAAGTTGAGGACGATGCCAACGTCTGTGGCGCCCACCGCGCGCATGCGGTCGACGGCCAACCCATGGCCGAGAATCAGGTTGTAGGCCGCCTCAAGCGAGGCACCCGGCTCGGTGCGACCAGGTGCGAAGTATCCGGCGCAATAGCCGAGGAAGGCCGTGCACCACGGCTCGTTGAGGGTCGCCCAGCGCCTGATCCTTCCGGAGAAGTGCTTCACCATCGCTTCTGCGTAATCAGCGAACCAGTCTGCCGTGGCGCGGTTGACCCAACCACCCTCATTCTCGAGCGAGCTGGGGAGATCCCAGTGATAGAGCGTGGCCACCGGAGTGATCCCGCGAGCAAGCAGACCGTCGACCAGTCGGTCGTAGAACGCGAGACCGGACTCCGAGAGTGCACCTCGCCCCTCCGGCATCACACGCGGCCAGCTGATCGAGAATCGATAGGCATCGACTCCCAGCCAGGCAAGCAGGTCGAGATCCTCCTCGAGTCGGTTCACGTGGTCGCAGGCCACCGCCCCGGTCGCGCCGTCAACCACCTTGCCAGGCGTCTCCGAGAAGTCATCCCAGGTGCAGCGGCCTCGACCCGCGATGTCTCCCTCGATCTGCCAGGAGGACGTGGCCACTCCGAATTCGAAGTCGCCTGGATCACGGATCTCCATCGCTATCCCTTGACAGAACCGGCGAGGAGACCTCGCACGAAGAACCGCTGGAGAGCGAAGAAGACGATGAGCGGTATGACGATGGCGATGAATGCGCCTGCAGTGATCAGGTGCAGCTGCGCGCCGTAGGTGCCCTTGATGTTGGCCAGGTAAGCGGTCACCGGTGCCACGTCGGGCGTTCCTCCGGCGAAGGTGAGTGCCACCAGCAGGTCATTCCAGACCCAGAGGAACTCGAAGATCGCGAAGGAAGCAATTGCCGGTACCGACAGGGGCAGGATCAGCTTTCGGAAGATCAGGAAATGGCTTGCGCCGTCGACGCGCGCGGCCTCCATGAGCTCACGCGGCAATTGGCCGATGAAGTTGTGCAGGAGGAAGATCGCGATCGGCAGGGCGAACATGGTGTGGGCGATCCACAAGGGAATGTACGTGCCCGCGAATAGGGACTGCGACGACCCGGCTTGATTGAGATCAGGGAAGATCGGGATAGGCCCGAGACTCCATCCCTTGTTGAACATCTGCAGAAGGGGCAGAAGCGCCATCTGGAGCGGCACGACCTGCAGAGCGAAGATCGCGAAGAAGATGAATGTCGAGCCCTTGAACGGGATCCAGGCAAGTGCGTAGGCAGCCATGCAGGCGATGACAAGTGCGAAGACTGTCGCCGGAATCGCGATGGCAATCGAGTTGAAGAAATAGGGCGTGATGCCGCCGGGAATGACCTCGCCGCCGGTGAGCACCTCCGAGTAATTGCTGAAGGTCGTGGTGGGGTTGGTGAAGAAGGTCCACCACCCCGAATTCTGAGCCTCGTCCTTCGGACGGATGGAGGTGATCAGCAGGCCCAGCGTCGGAATCGTCCAGAGCACGGTGATGACGATGACGACGAAGGAGGCCCACGGACTGCTGAGTCGGCGACGCGCAGCCTCGGGAATGGTCTCCTCGGGCAGATTGCTCGGGAGGGGGACGATCTCGTGTGCTTCTACGCTCATCGAACCGAACGCTCCTTCCGCAGCTGAACCACGTTGTAGGCGATGATGGGAGCGACGCCGATGAAGAGCACCACTGCAAGCGCACTGCCTCGGCCGACATCGAATGCGACGAAGGACTGCGCATACATCTCATTCGCCACGACCTGCGTGCCGAAGTTGCCGTTCGTCATGGTGCGCACGATGTCGAAGATCTTGAGCACGGCAATCATGATCGTGGTGAGAACCACCACGAGGGTTCCGCGGATCATCGGGATCGTCACCTTGATGAACTGCTTCCAGCCGGTCGCGCCGTCGAGCTCAGAGGCCTCGATGACGTCAGCGGGGATGGCCTTGATCGCCGCGGAGAGCACGACCATGGCGAAGCCGACCTGAATCCAGATCATGATGATCATGAGAAGGAAGTTGTTGAAAGGCTGCCAGAGCAGCCAGTTGGGCGGATTATCGATGCCCAGCCACATGGTGATCTGGCTCAGCAGACCGACTTGGGGCTGGGATGGATCGCGGTACTCGTAGACGAGGCCCCAGATGATGCCTGCGCCGACGAACGAGATCGCCATCGGCATGAAGATCAATGACTTGCTGATCGCCTCACGGCGCATGCGGTCAAGAAGAAGAGCCAGGGTCAGACCCAGCAGGGTGGAGAGCACCGGCGCGATGATGATCCACAGCACGGTATTGATCAGGAAGGTCGAGTTCCCGGGGGCCGTGAAGATCCAGCCGTAGTTGGCGAGGCCGACGAATTCCTTGCCGTTGGCGTCCTGGAGACTGCCTGCAGTGGTGCGGATTGCCGGCACGACCAGGCCGTAGAGAAGAAGCAGCACCGCAGGGCCGAGGAACACGAGCCCGGCAATCGGGCCCTGAGCACGACCCTTCGCGCGGGAGGCCAGGAAGAAGACGATGAGCAGGATGCCGAGCACGATGGCAACCGCGCCCAGCGCGTTACCGATCTTGCCCAGCCCGTTGAGAAGCTCGTCCACCGTTACTGCTCCTTCGTGATCCCGAAAGTGGCGCCGGGGCCTGAGGGGATGTCTACACCCCTCAGGCCCCGGCTATCAGTCACTTACTGCAAACCGGACTGACTAGGAAGCGGGCCAGGCAGCGTCGATCGCTGCGAGCACGTCCTTGGTCGGCTTGTCCTCGGCGAACCAAGCGGTCAGTTCCTTCCACTCAGCACCCGCACCGACTGCTGCCGGCATGAGATCGGATGCGTCGAAACGGAAGGTGCCGTTCGGGTCGGTCAGGTACTGCGCCGACAGCTTGTCGATCGGGTTGGCGTAGGTGTCCAGCGGAACACCGCTGTTTGCCGACACCCAGGTGCCCAGTGCGACCTTGGCCGTTGCGAACTCCGCCGACGAGAGGAAGGTCTGCGCAGCAGCAACCTCGGGACGATCGGAGAATGCGGTCACGAACTCGCCGCCACCGACGACCGGGTTGGCTGCAACCGCGTCGTCAATTGCCGGCAGGTAGAACGCGAAGACGTCGCCATCCGGGGCAATGGTGGTTCCGGGCTGGAAGTTCTCCCAGAAGTTGGCGTAGAAGGACGCCTGCTGCAGCATGGCGCACTCGCCCTTGAGGATCGGGCCGCCTGCATCCTGGAATGCGGTGGTCGCGATGGTCTTGACGTCACCGAAGCCGCCGTTGACGTAGTCAGGGTTCTTCATCCAAGCAGCCAGGGTGTCCATGGCCTTGGTGATCTCGGGCGACTCGAACAGGATCTCGTGGTTGACCCACTTGTCGTAGACCTCGCCACCGGACTGGCGCAGGACGATCTGCTCGAGCCAGTCGGTTGCCGGCCAGCCGGTTGCTCCACCGGACTCGATACCGCCACACCAAGGCTTGACGCCGGCCTTGGCGATCGCGTCCGACGCAGCGAACATCTCATCCCACGTGGTGGGAACTTCGATGCCCCACTCGGCGAACTTCTTCGGCGAGTACCAGACGAAGGACTTCATGTTCGAGCCCAGCGGTGCGGCGTAGAAGGTGCCATCGACGGTGCCGTAGGACTTCCATGCCGGGTTCCAGAGTGCGTCGACGTTGGCGACGACACCCTCGGGTGCTGCGACCGGGCCGCCGGCCTGGACGAGCTTGGCCAGGAGACCCGGCTGCGGGATGAAGGCGATGTCAGGGGCGTTGCCACCGGCGATGCGGGTGGGCAGCTGTGCCTCGAACTGATCGCTGCCTTCGTAGACGATGTCGATGCCGGTGCAGCTCTCGAACTGCTTCCAGGCATCCTCGAACTTCTGCTGCTCAGGCGGCAGAATCGAGGTGAAGACCGTGACCTTGGCGCCCTCGAAGGTGCCGTAGGAGGCGTAGGCCTCACAGCCTGCGGCCACGGAGGCTGCGGGCTCTGCGGATGCTGCTGCCGTGCTCTCGCTCGACGAGCTGCTTCCACCGCAAGCGGCGAGCAGCATGGACGCTGCAACACCACCGACGAGGAGGGCAGCCCCACGGCGACGCATGGTTGCGCTCATGGATTCTCCTAGCGTTCATGTCCGACGAGGGGGATCCTCGAAGGTCTACCGGAATTCCCGAAGTAAACGCTGTCATCCTGGCCCCTCTGACAAGGGTGCACAACAGGTCTGGCCCAGTAATCCCCCTGTAAATGATCACGATTTGATCTCAGAGGGACGGGGGAAACCTGGACGTCCCAGCATTCGGCCGGCGTTCCGTGGTTCCGATGTCAACGTTTACTTTTTGCGCTACCGTGCCCCTGCCGAGCTCATCGGCACCACAACGGATCGTCCGGCACGTTCCTGCCGGTGGAGGGAATTCCCATGAGCCAAACCGTGAAGTTCGACGATGTCAGCCTGATGTACCCCGGTGGCACTACTCCAGCGGTGAGCCACCTGAATCTCGACATTGCCGAGGGCGAGTTCCTCGTTCTCGTCGGCCCCTCGGGCTGCGGCAAGTCGACGAGCCTGCGCATGCTCGCCGGTCTCGAGCCGATCTCGGCCGGAAAGATCCTGATCGGCGATCGGGATGTCACGCACGTCGCTGCCAAGGATCGCGATATCGCGATGGTCTTCCAGAACTACGCCCTCTACCCGCACATGTCTGTCGCCGAGAACATGGGCTTCGCCCTGAAGATCGCGAAGGTCTCCAAGGATGAGATCGACCGACGGGTGAAGGAGGCCGCGAAACTGCTCGACCTCACCGAGTACCTCGAGCGCAAGCCGAAGGCGCTCTCCGGCGGACAGCGCCAGCGTGTCGCGATGGGACGCGCGATCGTGCGCGAACCGCAGGTCTTCCTGATGGACGAGCCGTTGTCGAATCTGGACGCGGCGCTGCGGGTCTCGACCCGGTCGGAAATCAAGAAACTGCAGCAGGAACTGGAGACGACCACGATCTTCGTGACGCACGATCAGGAAGAAGCGAACACGATCTGCGACCGCATCGCGGTCATGAACGAGGGCGTCGTCCAGCAGGTGGGAACGCCGATGGACATCTACGAACGCCCGACCAACCTCTTCGTCGCCGGGTTCCTGGGCAGCGCGAACATGCTCGACGGTCGTCCCGCAGCCGACGGGCGCGTCTTCGAGACTGCGGGCGGCGCACGGATCGCCGTGCCCGCGGGACGTCCCATGCCTGAGGGCGCCAAGCTGGTCTTCCGGCCGCAGGACGCGATCTTGAACCGCGGCGCCGCGACGGACGACACCGACCTGCGTGGCGTCGTCGCGCATCGCGAATTCCTCGGCGCGATGGTGCGCTAT
>JBJSWO010000188.1:0-6509 GCA_046085905.1 Actinomycetes bacterium
CAGGGTCATGCGACCTTCCATCGACAGGCCCCGGATGGCCGAGCCGCGGTACTCGAGCACGTAGCCCTGACCGCCGCCCGTGCCGATCTTCGCGATGATGGCGAGGGTGACGTCCTTGGCCGTTACGCCCGCAGGCAGGTCGCCCTCGACGGTGATGGCCATGGTCTTGAACGGCTTGAGCGGCAACGTCTGCGTGGCGAGCACGTGCTCGACCTCGCTCGTGCCGATGCCGAAGGCGAGTGCGCCGAAGGCGCCGTGAGTCGAGGTATGCGAGTCGCCGCAGACCACGGTCATGCCCGGCTGGGTGAGGCCAAGCTGCGGGCCCACCACGTGCACGATGCCCTGCTCGACATTGCCCAGCGAGTAGATCGGCACGCCGAACTCGGCGCAGTTGGCACGAAGTGCCTCGAGCTGCGCACGCGAGATCGGGTCAGCGATCGGCTTATCGATGTCGATGGTCGGAGTGTTGTGATCCTCGGTGGCCAGGGTGAGATCGGGCCGACGCACGGGACGACCTGCGGAACGAAGACCATCGAACGCCTGCGGGCTCGTGACCTCGTGCACGAGATGAAGGTCGATGTAGAGCAGGTCAGGCTCGCCCTCGGCGTGGCGCACGACATGCGCCTCCCAGACCTTCTCGGCCAGTGTGCGTCCCACGATGTACCTCCAGAAAGTGCACGAATGCAGGACTCAATCGTAATCCGCGCCCCGCGCCCCAGAATCCACCCCTACCCCGCTGCTCGCTCACGGAGCGGACATGCGAAAGCCCCCCGCGAACGGGGGGCCTTCCTTGGTAGCCCCGACGGGATTCGAACCCGCGCTACCGCCTTGAGAGGGCGGCGTGCTAGGCCACTACACAACGGGGCCGCGCTACCAAGCCATGCTTCTGCTTGCGCTGAGCATGATGTCGCTTATCTGGGGGCGGATCAAATCCGGCCACGAACAAACGTCGCTGGGGTACCAGGACTCGAACCTAGACTAAATGAATCAGAATCATTTGGGCTGCCAATTACCCCATACCCCATGGCTGCTGATTGCTCAGCGGGGAAAAGTATAGAGGGTCTGGCAGGAGAGCCAAATCCGGTGTCAGGATCGTGCTGCGCGAAGCCTGGCCAACGAGACCTCGCGGCCCAGGATCTCCAGGGATTCAAACAGCGGCGGCGAGATGCGTCGACCCGTGACTGCCACGCGAACGGGCCCGAATGCGACCTTGGGCTTGAGGCCCAGCCCCTCGATCAGGGCCGCGCGAAGAGCACCCTCGATGGCCTCGGTCGACCAGGGCTCAACTGACTCGAGTGCGGCGATCGCGGCCTCCAGAGTGGGCTGAGCCTCGGCTCCGAGCAATGCCGCCGCATCGGTCTCGTCGAGTGAGAACCGTTCATCGGGCACGAAGAGGAAGGCGAGATTCTCGACGGCCTGGGTCAGGGTGTCCATGCGCTCGTGCACCAGCGGCACTGATTGCTCGAGCAGACGGATCTGCTCAGACGTGGGCGGCACGGCCACGAGGTCAGCAGCCTGCAGGAACGGGATGACTCGATCGATGAGTTCGGAGACCGTGAGCCTGCGAATCCAGTCAGCGTTGATCGCCGTGCACTTCTTCAGGTCGAAGCGTGCCGGGTTTGGGCTCACGCGATCCAGTGCGAAGGCATCAGCCATCTCCTGCTTCGAGAAGAACTCGATGTCATCGCCCATCGACCAGCCAAGCAAGGCGAGGTAGTTCAGCAGCCCCTCGGGCAGATAACCGTTATCGCGGTACATGTGCAGTGATGACTCAGGATCTCGCTTCGACAGCTTGCGATTGCCCTCGCCCATCACGTAAGGCAGGTGGCCGAACCGGGGCGTGGTGCCGTCGCTGACACCGACCTTCGCCAGTGCCTCGTACAGCGCGATCTGGCGCGGAGTCGACGAGAGGAGATCCTCGCCGCGGAGTACGTGCGTGATGCGCATCAGGGCGTCGTCGACGGGATTGACCAGCGTGTAGAGCGGCTCGCCATTCGCGCGCACGAGCACGTAGTCGGGCACGTGCTCTTTGCCGAAGGTGATCTCCCCGCGCACGAGGTCATCCCAGGTGAAGTCGCGATCGGGCATGCGGAAGCGGATGACGGCCTCGCGGCCCTCGGCGGCGAATGCGGCGCGCTGCTCGGCGGTCAGGTCGCGGCAGGTGCCCTCGTAACCCGGGGTACGGCCTTCCTTCTTCGCCAGCTCGCGTCGATCCTCGAGCTCCTCCTGCGTGCAGTAGCACTCGTAGGCAAAGCCGGCGTCCTTCAGCTTGCCCGCGACCTCGGCATAGATCGGCATGCGCTCGGACTGCCGGTAGGGGCCGTAGGGGCCGCCCACCTCGGGGCCCTCATCCCAGTTCAGGCCCAGCCAGCGCAGGGCGTTCAGCAGGGCGTCATACGACTCCTCGCTGTCGCGAGCGCTGTCGGTGTCCTCGATGCGGAAGACGAACGTGCCGCCGGTGTGCCGGGCGTAGGCCCAGTTGAACAGCGCCGTGCGAACCATGCCCACATGCGGGTTGCCCGTCGGCGACGGGCAGAAGCGAACTCGAACGTCAGACACGATCCACCACCGGGTTGCTCAGGATTCCGATGCCCTCAATGGCCACGGCGACTTCCTGGCCGGCCTTCAAGGGCCCCACACCGGCAGGAGTGCCGGTCAAGATCACGTCGCCGGGCAGCAGGGTCATCACCGAACTGATCCAGCTCACGAGCTCGGGCACGTTGCGGATCATGTCGCCGAGCTCGCCGTTCTGCCGGACCTCACCGTCGACGATGCAGGCGATGCGCGCATCGTCGAGATCGACCTCCGTCGAGATCCACGGGCCGAGCGGGCAGAAGGTGTCGAAGCCCTTGGCTCGACCCCACTGGCCGTCTGCCTTCTGGAGATCGCGGGCGCTAACGTCATTGGCGCAGGTGTAGCCGAGGATCACCTCGGGAACTCGCTCGATCGGCACGTCACGGCAGAAACGACCGATCACGATGGCCAGCTCGGCCTCGTGATCGACATGCTCGGTCTGCCACGGAAGCTGGATCGCCTCGTCAGGGCCGACGATGGAGGTACTCGGCTTGAGGAAAATCATCGGCTCGGCCGGGACTTCCTTGCCGGACTCCTTCACGTGGTCGGCGTAGTTCAGCCCCACAGCGATGACCTTGCTCGGCATCACAGGGGCCAGCAACTTGGCTCGCACCAGTGGGAAGACATCACCGGTGGGCGACACCTCGCCGAATGGATGCCCGTGCAGGGTGGCCACCATGGTCTCGTCGGTGATGTCGCCGGTCTCGGAGACACCCTCGACGACCCCGTACAGGATCTCGTCATTGATGAGCACTCGACAGATTCGCACCTCCCGAGCCTATCCAGGACTCCCGGCCTCCCTCGCACCTCGGGGCGGGGCCGCAATAGCCACAAGGACTCCCCCGATACGAAATGATGGGGCCACACCACGATGGGAGAGTTCCGATGTCACCCAAGTTCACCTGGCGTCAGCGTGTCCGCTATCGCTTCGATACCGGACTTGCACGCGGTATCTGGGTCGTGCTCGCGTGGCTTGGCGCTCTCACGGTGGTGGCGATCTTCCTGATCGCGGCCGTCATGTGGCTCCTGCGCATCGGTCCTGACGACCAGCCCACCAGCTTCGCCGACGGCATCTGGCTCGCATTCGGCCGCTACCTGGACGCAGGAACCTTCACCGGAGACTCCGGATCCAACTTCCGAGTGCTCGCCATCGTGGTAACCGTCCTGGGCCTGTTCATCGGTGCCGCGATCATCGGTCTCATCTCCAGCGGCATCGACTCTCGAGTGGAGGCCATGCGGCGCGGACAGTCTCCGGTCGTCGAGAGCGGACACACCCTCGTCCTGGGCAGCAGCGACAAGCTCTCGGTCATCATCTCCGAGCTGGTGGAGGCCAATCGCAGTGAACGCGGGCGAGCGATCGTCGTGCTTGCCGACGAGGACACGGTCGATCTCAATGACCGGATCCGCGGGGAGATCTCCGACTTCGGCACCTCAAGGCTCGTGGTTCGCCGGGGCAATCCCACTCGCATAGCCGACCTTCAGAGAGTCAACCCTGCCGACTCCCGCTCGGTGATCGTGCTCAGCCCCGAGGGCCAGGAGTCCAGTGCTGCGGTGGTGAAGACCGTGCTGGCTCTCGCTCAACTCCTCCGCGACTCGCCCTCAACCGGGATCGTGGCCGAGATCGCCGACGACGACACCGCAGAGGCACTGGTGGCGGCAGTCGGCCCCCGTCTTGTCGTCGTGAACCCGACGAAGACCGTTGCGCGAGTGACCGCGCAGGTCTCTCGCGCATCCGGACTCGGGGCCATCTACCAGGAGCTCCTGGACTTCGATGGCGACGAGATGTACCTGAAGCCCGTGCCGCGGGAATGGGTCGGACGCTCATTCGGCGAGGCCCTGCTGGCAAGCTCGAAGTCGACCGTGATCGGTATCCGCAACACCGGAGGTACGGTTCGACTGAGCCCGCCGCCTGACACCATCATGAACGAGGGTGATGAGCTCGTCGGTATCGCCGAGGACGACTCCACCTTTGTCCTGGACCTGCCCACGGTGCAGTGGGAGCCGAAATCCGATCATGGCCGGATTCCGGAGGACCGCAAGACCGAGCGGACCCTGATCATCGGATGGAGCCCGATCGGGCCACTGGTGATCCGGGAGATCGAGAACCATGTACTACCCGGCTCGGAGCTCGTGGTCCTGATCGACGAGGAGTTCCAGAATTCCTCGCTCATTGCCTCTCGCATCGAGGCCCTTGGTCTCGCCCGCCAGTCCGTGCGCATCGAGATCGGCGACACGATCTCGCGTGCAGTCATCGGCACGCTGGTCGAGTCTGATCCGTTCGATCACTACCTGCTTCTATGCGAGAGGCACGCCTTCGATGTCGACGAGGCCGATGCACGGGTACTCCTCGCACTGATGCACCTGCGCTCGTTCTCGGTGGTTCGCGAGGGAAATATCGTCTCTGAACTCCTTGATCCCAATGACGTCGAGCTCGCCAGCCACGGCAACACCGATGACTTCATCGTCAGCCAGCAACTGGTGAGCTTGCTCATGGCGCAGCTCAGCGAAAGCCCGCAACTCTCGGAGGTATTCACTGATCTCTTCGACGCGAGCGGCCCGTCAGTCGCGATGCATCCCTTCGAGAGAGTCGCCTCACAGTCGACGACCACATTCGGCGACCTCGTAGCCGATGGGCGGGATCTCGGGGTCGTGGTGATCGGCTATCGGGCGGCAAGTGCGATCGGACAACCGGGATGCCTCGCAAACGGCCTTCGACTCAATCCCCCCAAGGCGCAGGCCGTGGCATTCATGTCAGGCGATGTGGTGATTGCCATCGGCTCACGAGCCTGAGGCAACCCCTATCCCGAGATCGTCTTGAGAAGACCGAAGTTCACGGCATCCTCAAGAGCCATCCATGACGCAGCA
Organism: Actinomycetes bacterium; assembly: GCA_046085905.1. Taxonomy (GTDB): domain Bacteria; phylum Actinomycetota; class Actinomycetes; order S36-B12; family S36-B12; genus CAIKZY01. The sequence goes on from JBJSWO010000188.1 coordinate 5,440, forward strand.
ATGACGTTCTCGTGCACGCCGACGGTAGTCCAGTCGGTCTCGCCGTCGGTGGTGCTCACGAGCACGCGCGTGACGGCCCCGGTACCCGATCCTGCATCGAGAATGCGCACCTTGTAGTCGATCAGATGCAGCTGGGCCAGGTTCGGGTAGAGCTGCAGGACGGCGGCACGCAGAGCATTATCGAGTGCGTTGACCGGTCCATTGCCCTCGGCGGTGGAGATCACGCGATCACCGGCCAGGTGCACCTTGACTGTCGCCTCGCTCTTGACCGAGCCATCGGGCAACTGCTCGACGATGGTGCGCCATGACTCGACCTCGAACGTGCGCTCGAGACCGCTCTCGGCCCGCAGCAGGAGCTCGAACGAAGCGTCAGCGGCCTCGAAGCTCCAGCCCTTGTTCTCGAGCTCCTTTACCTTGTCGACGACGCGCGTGACCAGAGCGGGATCCGAGGCGACCTCATACCCGAGCTCGCGACTCTTGAGTTCGACTGTGGCGCGCCCGGCCATCTCGGTGACGAGCACGGCCTGGTCGTTACCCACGATCGCGGGGTCGATGTGGTTGTAGAGATCAGCGTTGACCTTGAGTGCCGAGGCATGCAGCCCAGCCTTGTGCGCGAACGATGCCCAGCCGGCGTAGGGCTGGTGCGTGTTCGGAGCGATATTGGCGAGCTCCGCAAGCGCATGCGAGATGCGTACCGTCTCGCGCAGCGCACCCTCGGGGAGGCAGTCGATTCCCAGCTTGAGCTGCAGATTGGGCACCACGACGAAGAGGTCGGCATTTCCGGTGCGCTCACCGTAGCCATTCGCGGTGACCTGCACGTGGGTGACACCGGCCTCCACGGCGGACACGGAGTTGGCGATCGCGCAGCCGGTGTCGTCCTGGCAGTGGATGCCCAGGCGCACGCCCGAGCGCTCACGCACGTCGGTAACCACCTCGTACATGCCGTGCGGCAGCATCCCCCCGTTGGTGTCGCAGAGCACTCCGACAGAGGCGCCTGCCTCGGCGGCGGCCTTCAGCAGGCGCACGCCATAGTCGGGATCATGCTTGTAGCCGTCGAAGAAGTGCTCCAT
>JBJSWO010000189.1:0-15119 GCA_046085905.1 Actinomycetes bacterium
GATCGATGGTGCGAAAGCGGTAGAGGAGCGGGCACGTGGTGAAATCACCGATCCGCGAGGCCGACAGAGATCGGGGGAAGTCGTCGGCACTCATGCCGTCAGCCTACGGGGAGTGCCGGCCGCTAATGTGTGGGCAATGTCGTCGATGTCGCAAGCACGCCGCCGGGGTCCGTTCGAGGAGGGCGACCTCGTTCAGCTCACTGATCCCAAGGGCAAGCTTCACACCATCACGCTCACTCCGGGCAAGGTCTTCCACACCCATCGCGGCCAGCTGCCCCACGATGACATCATCGGGTCTCCCGATGGCTCGGTGATCGCGTCGTCGAATGGCAGCTCGTATCTCGTGCTGCGTCCACTGCTCGACGATTTCGTGCTCTCGATGCCGCGCGGCGCGGCAGTGGTGTACCCGAAGGACGCTGCCCGCATCGTCGGCCTGGCCAACCTGCATCCCGGCTCACGCGTGGTCGAGGCCGGGGTGGGCTCCGGAGCGCTGTCCTGCTCGTTGCTGCGGGCCATCGGCGATGACGGCATGCTGCACAGCTTCGAGCGTCGCGACGACTTCGCGACCATCGCGCAGAGGAATGTCGAGCAGTGGTTCGGGATGCGACCCGAGAACTGGACCGTGACCGTTGGCGATCTCGCCCATGAGCTCTCTGATCGCGACGTCGACGCCGTGATCCTCGACATGCTTGCGCCCTGGGATTGCCTGGAAGCTGCGGCAGCGGCACTGGCGCCGGGCGGTGTCATCGTCATCTACGTGGCCACGGCGACGCAGATGTCGAAGACCGTCGAGACCGCCCGGGTGATGGGCTGCTGGACCGAGCCACGTGCAGAGGAGTCGATGGTGCGCACCTGGCATCTCGAGGGGCTTTCCGTACGTCCTGATCACCGGATGAACGGCCACACGGGATTCCTCGTGACCATGCGACGCCTGGCACCCGGAGCAGTCCTGCCGGTGCGTCGCCGGCGCCCGGCCCCAGGGGCCTACGGCGAGGATTACACGGGTCCCGGTGCCGAGCCACGAGGCGAAGAGGCGCAGCCTGGCCTAGAGTCGTAGACGAATCGAGGAGGCCGCATGTCCGACAACACCGCTGAAGCGGGGCTGCCCGGATCCCGCGACCCACTCACCGCCCTGACCGAGCAGAACGCACGACTGGCGACCACGCTGCGCGAGGCCCGGGAGCAGATTCTCGCCCTCAAGGCTGATGTCGCCAAGCTTGCCGAACCGCCCAGTGGCTTCGGAGTGTTTCTCGAGGCGCACCTCGATGGAACTGCCGACGTCCTCAGCAATGGCCGCCGGTTTCGCGTGGTCCTGAGCCCGACGGTCGACCTGGCCGATCTGGGGCCGGGTCAGGATGTGCTCCTGAACGAGTCGATGAACCTCATCGAGGCCGCGGGATTCGAGGCCGCGGGCGAGCTCGTCACGCTCAAGGAAGTCCTTGCGGACGGACGCCGAGCAGTGGTCAAGGGACGAACGGACGAGGAGCGAATCGCACATATCGCTGCGCCGCTGATCGGACTCCACCTGAGGCCCGGCGACTCATTGCTCATGGACTCCCGTGCCGGTTTTGTCCTCGAGCGCGTGCCGAAGTCCGACGTCGAGGATCTCGTGCTCGAAGAGGTTCCCGATATCGGGTATCACGACATCGGTGGCCTCACCGCGCAGATCGAGCAGATTCGTGATGCGGTGGAACTGCCCTTCCTGCACCCCGAGCTCTACGCGGAGCATGAGCTAGCGGCTCCGAAAGGGATCCTGCTGTACGGCCCGCCCGGCTGCGGCAAGACACTGATAGCCAAGGCAGTGGCGAATTCACTGGCGGGGCAGATTGCCCGGAAGTCCGGTCTCGACCACGGTCGGTCGTTCTTCCTGAACATCAAGGGTCCGGAACTTCTCAACAAGTACGTCGGTGAGACTGAGCGCCACATTCGCATTGTCTTCGAGCGTGCCAGGGAGAAGGCCAGCGAGGGCATGCCCGTCATCGTGTTCTTCGACGAGATGGACTCGCTGTTCCGCACTCGTGGCACCGGAGTCTCGAGCGATGTCGAGAACACGATCGTGCCCCAGCTGCTGAGCGAGATCGACGGCGTCGAAGGTCTCGAGAACGTGATCGTGATCGGTGCCTCGAATCGCGAGGACATGATCGACCCCGCGATCCTGCGACCCGGTCGACTCGACGTCAAGATCAAGATCGACCGTCCCGATGCGTCGGCCGCACGCGAGATCTTCGCGAAGTACCTCACGGCAGGGCTCCCGATTCACCCCGATGAGATGTCTCGTCACGGAAGCGCTCAGGCTGCGTGCACCGCAATGATCGAAAGCGCCGTCGCATTGATGTACTCCGATGCGCCGGAGAACGAGTTCCTCGAAGTGACCTACGTCAACGGTGACCGCGAGATCCTCTACTTCCGTGACTTCAGCTCCGGCGCCATGATCGAGAACATTGTCTCCCGGGCAAAGAAGTTGGCGATCAAGGAGTTCATCGCCGGGGCGGGCAAGGGGATCCGCGAGGAGCATCTGCTGTCAGCCTGCCTCGACGAGTTCCGCGAGAACGAGGATCTTCCGAACACGACCAATCCCGATGACTGGGCCCGCGTCTCCGGCAAGAAGGGCGAGCGAATCGTCTACATCCGCACCCTGGTGCACGGCACGTCTGCCGGCGAGTCAGGTCGCTCGATTGCCGATATCGGCAGCGCGGGCACTTTCCTGTAGTGAACGACTCACGGAGCGTCCATCGCGTGATGGGCATCGAGACCGAGTACGGGATCAGCGTGCCGACTGAGCCGACCCTGACGGCCATGCAGGCCTCGGGTCTCGTCGTGAACGCCTACGCGCAGGAGCACCTGCCTGCCGCCCATCGGCGAGCGCGCTGGGACTACCTGCCGGAGACCCCGCTTCGCGATGCGCGCGGTTTCGACATGAGTCGTGCGGATGCGGATCCGAGTCAGCTCACTGATGAGGATCTCAGCACCGCGAACGTGATCCTGGCGAATGGCGCTCGGCTCTACGTCGATCACGCGCACCCTGAGTACTCGGCACCCGAGTGCCTGACTCCCCGGGAGGCAACCCTCCATGATCGCGCCGGGATGATGGTCATGGCCGAGGCCGCCGTGCTGGCCTCGCGCACCCCCGGAATTCCGCCGATCCTGCTGTACAAGAACAACACCGACAACAAGGGCGCCTCCTACGGCTGCCACGAGAACTACCTGATGTCGCGCACGACGCCCTTCGCGGACGTGGTTCGGCACTTCACCACTTTCCTCGTCACCCGTCAGGTGTTCACCGGGGCCGGGCGACTGGGCAAGGGGCAGGAAGGCAGGGTCCTCGAGTATCAGATCAGTCAGCGCGCCGACTTCTTCGAGACCGAGGTCGGTCTCGAGACCACCGTTCGTCGGCCGATCATCAATACTCGAGACGAGCCGCACGCGGATCCCGAGAAGTCGCGACGACTGCACGTGATCACCGGCGACGCCAATCTGAGCGATACCGCCACCCTGCTCAAGCTTGGCAGTGCCTCGCTCGTGCTCGGCATGATCGAGTCGGGCTTTCTGCGAGAACACGAGATGACCCTCGATGACCCGGTCATGGAGATGCATCGCGTGAGCCACGATCCAACCCTTGCCCATCAGGTGCGACTCCTCGATGGTCGTCGAATGACGGCTCTCGACCTTCAATCGCTGTACCTCGAACGGGCTGTTGCCTGGGTGGGCGATAGTGCGGATCACGACACTCAGGAGATCCTCAGGCTCTGGGAGTTCGTCCTCGCGACCCTGGCGGATGACCCGATGAACTGCGGGGGAGTCCTGGACTGGGTGGCCAAATTGCGACTCCTCGAGGGATATCGCACTCGTGACGCGCTCGAGTGGGACTCACCCGCGCTTCAGCTCATCGATCTGCAGTACTCGGACGTTCGTGGCGACAAGGGACTCGCGCGACGGCTGGAGGAGCGCGGGCGACTGGCGCGATTGTTCTCCGATGACGACGTTGCCTCCGCCATGGAATACCCGCCGGAGTCGACGCGGGCGTACTTCCGCGGTGAGTGCGTGCGCAGGTATCCCGAGCAGATCGCCGCAGCCTCATGGGATTCCGTGGTGTTCGACCTGCCCGATCACGATCAGCTACTCAGGGTTCCCACCCTTGATCCACTGCGCGGGACAAAGGCACACGTGAGTGCGCTATTCCAGGGCGACCCTGCGCTCAGCACGCTTCTCTCGGCACTCGCCCACGATGAGGGTTAGCCTAGGGACATGTCTCAGCAGCAGAAGTTCCCCGGCAGCTCTTCGCGGGATCATGATGACAATGTCGAGACGACGTTCGTTGCACCCGGTATCTCGGCATCGGGGGTCGATGATCTTCTCGATGAGATCGATACCCTTCTCGAGGAGAATGCTGAAGCCTTCGTGAAGTCATTCGTGCAAAAGGGCGGACAGTGATCCGAGGCCGTCTCGGTTCGCACCTGTCATGAAGCGGCGAATCTTCGGCCTGGAGACCGAGTACGGAATCACCTGCTCCTTCAAGGGACAGCGTCGTCTTAGTCCCGATGAGGTGGCTCGGTATCTCTTCCGGTCTGTTGTCAGCCGCGGGGGCAGCAGCAACATGTTCCTTGCCAACGGTGGGCGGCTGTACCTCGATGTGGGCAGTCACCCCGAGTACGCGACGGCGGAGTGCGATTCCCTGCACGATCTCCTGTCGCAGGACGAAGCCGGCAAGGTGATCGTCCAGGACCTTGCCGAGGCTGCCGAGCGCCGGCTGCGCGAGGAGGGTGTCGAGGGAGACATCTACCTCTTCCGGAACAACACTGATTCCGCGGGAAACAGCTACGGCTGCCATGAGAACTACCTCGTCGATCGGGTCGGTGATTTCGTGGCCCTGACCGAGCAGTTCATTCCGTTCCTGGTCTCCCGGCAGCTGCTCACGGGAGCCGGGAAGGTCCTGCCTCGGCCCGAGGGTGCCATGTTCTGCCTGAGCCAGCGCGCCGATCACATGTGGGAGGGAGTGGCCAGTTCCACCACTCGCTCACGCCCGATCATCAACACCCGCGATGAGCCGCACGCCGATGCCGACAGGTTCCGGCGCCTGCACGTGATCGTCGGTGACTCGAATATGAGTCAGGTGACCACCCGACTGAAGCTCGGCATGGGTCACGTGATGCTCTCGGCACTGGAAGCCGGCGTGTCGACATCCCATCTTGCGCTGGAGAATCCGATCAAGGCCATCAGGGAGATCAGTCACGACATCTCCGGAAGGGCGCTCGTCGCCCTCGCAGATGGCCGCTGGATGAGCGCCCTCGACCTGCAGGAGCAGTACCTGGCACTGGTCATGACGTGGCTGGCCGGGAGTGACGAGGCTGATGACCCCACGCACGCATGGACGATTGACCTCTGGTCCAGATCACTCGAATCGCTGGGGTCCGGTGATCTCACCTCAATTGAGACCGAGCTCGACTGGGTCATCAAGTATCGACTCCTGACGCGCTATATCGACTCTCAGGGGCTCGACTGGGATTCCCCGCGGATTGCCCAGCTCGACCTGGCCTTCCACGACATCAAGCCGAGTCGTGGTGTCTTCCCTGTGCTTGAGCGTCGTGGCCTGGCCGCACGCCTGGTGTCCGATTCCGATATCAGTCGCGCGACCACGACTGCACCCCGTACCACGCGCGCTCGCCTGCGAGGTGACTTCCTTCGCGTCGCGGCAGAGCGTGGACGTGATGTCACCGTCGACTGGGCTGGCCTGAAGATCAACGACGCACCTCACGAAGCCGTGCTCTGCGCCGATCCCTTCGCGAGCGAAGACGAGCGTGTCGAGAGGCTGATCGCAGAACTCTGAAGCGCCGCTGGGTAGGCTCGCAGGGTGAAGAAGTCGCTGATAGCCCTCGTCGTCCTGCCCGTTCTCGCACTCTCGGCTTGCTCGGGTTCCTCGGGCTCATCGGCCGGCGGAGCCGTCGAGGGCGCTGCCAAGACCACCGACTGCGCTGTCCAGGCCGCCCCCACGCCGGTCACCAGCATCCCCGAGGGTCCCACCCTTGACGGTGTCACGGTGATCGCCGACGGAACGAAGGCACCTCAGGTCACCATCGTCGACAACGCTGCGCCAGTCACCGAGCTCGGCACCCTCGAGATCGCCCCGGGCGACGGGGTCGCAGCAAAGGCCGGCGATACGCTCACCGTCGACTATTGCGGTATCGGACTGTCCACGCAGTCGATCTTCGATTCCTCGTGGGTGCGCGGCGAGCCGGCGACCTTCCCCCTCGACGGACTCATCCAGGGCTGGGTCGACGGGCTTCCGGGCATGAAGGTCGGAGAGACTCGTCTGCTCGTGATACCCGGCGCACTCGGCTACGGACCGAATCCGCCGCAGGGGTCGGGTATCGAGCCCGACGAGACCCTCGTCTTCGTTATCACGCTGAAGGACGTTCTTCCGTCCTGATCACTGCACGCCAGCACCATGACGTCGCAGCCACCTCGGACGCGACGAAGCCCACGTTCAGGAGGAATCCCATGAGCACCAAGCCGGAAATCGACTTCATCGAAGGCCCTGCCCCCACCGAGCTCGTCATCACCGACATCGTCGTGGGTGATGGTGCCGAGGCAGTTGCCGGTGCCCGCGTCGACGTGCACTACGTCGGTGTCGACTTCGAGACCGGCGAGCAGTTCGATGCCTCGTGGGATCGTGGCGAGTCCATCACCTTCCCGCTGGCCGGACTCATTGCGGGCTGGCAGGAAGGCATTCCGGGCATGCGCGTCGGTGGCCGCCGCCAGCTCGTCATTCCGCCCGCACTCGCCTATGGCGAGGCAGGTAGCGGTCATCGTCTGTCGGGTCGCACGCTGGTCTTCGTCATTGATCTCCTGAACGTCGGCTAACACGCCGATGGCCGCGCCGCGAATCGACCGCACCGAACGGCTGCTGAATCTGGTCTTCGCCCTGATGGGCTCGGAGCAGCCGGTGTCACGTGCATCGATTGCGGCCTCGATACCGGGCTACGACCCGTCGGCCGGGCAAGCGGCCTTCGAGCGGATGTTCGAGCGTGACAAGGACGAACTGCGGAGCCTGGGCATCCCGATCCGCACGGTTCTCGATGTCAACGGTGACGTCTCGGGCTACACGATCGAGCGAGATGCCTACGCGCTGCCCGACCTGCATTTCACCGCAGCGGAGCGTTCCGTACTCTCCCTGGCGGCGTCTGCCTGGCAGAACGCCTTCGTGAGATCTAGCGCCTCCGCTGGTCTGCGCAAGCTCGAGACAGACTCCGAGATTCCGGCTCGTGATGACGTGTCGAGTGGGTTCGTGGCCTATATCAACTCCGCCGATTCATCCCTCCTGCCTCTGCTCGGTCTGCTAAGGGAGCGCAGTGCCGTGGCATTCGACTACCAGGCACCCCAGGCTGATGTCGCCACGGAGAGGCATGTGGATCCCTGGGGGCTTATCGCGCAGGAGGGCGGCTGGTACCTCGTCGGTCATGATCGAGATCGAGGTGACACCCGGGCATTCCGACTTTCGAGGATGAGGAGTGCACCTCGATCCCTGGGCCCGATCGAGCACAGCGCCCCTCCCGGCACGGATCTTCGCTCCCTGATTGATCCCGCATCCAGGGCAGGGGAGCGGGTGAGCGCACGAATCAGGGTGGCCGCAGGGGCAGGCGCGGGGATCCGGCGCTTGTCGAATGATGGGCTCCCACCAGATCGTGCGGGGGAGCTCGAGGTGACAACCGCGGATCGGACAGCGCTGGTGTCAGCCGTGCTGTTTGCAGGGGACGGAGTCGAGATCATCGAGCCGATCGACGCCCGGCAGGAGATCATCGACGCACTGATGCGCGTACGTGACATGCATGCGGGGGTGGGCGCATGAGCGGCAGTACCTCGGCGCAGCGGCTGTCCCGCATGCTTGCCCTGGTGCCTTGGCTCACCGCCCATGACGGAGTCACCATCGAGGAGGCAGCCGCCCATTTCGAGGTATCGGCAGAGCAGCTCGAGAAGGATCTCTGGCTGCTCATCGTGTGCGGTCTCCCGGGCTATGGGCCTGATCAACTCGTGGATATCGACTTCTGGGATGACGGTCGTATTCACGTGATCGACGCACAGACCCTCGACCGTCCACTGCGCCTGAATGCCGAGGAGGCAATGTCCTTGCTTTTGGGGCTGCGCCTGCTGGAACAGGTGCCCGGGGTTCATGACCGTTCACCCATCATCTCGGCGGCGGCCAAGCTCAGTCAGGCAGTTGATCTCCCCGAGGGGGAGGCTGCCGTCTCGGGCCAGCCGCGCCTTGACGAAGCCATGTCGGCCGCCGTCGCGACGGCGATCAACCTCGGCGCTGACCTGGCCATCACCTATGCCTCGGGCACCAGTGATCAGGTGACCGAGCGACGCATCACGCCACGTCAGGTGGTGCTGGCCGATGGCCGTGCCTATCTGGAGGCCTATTGCTTCCTTGCCGGCGCCCAGCGGACCTTCCGCATGGATCGAATCCTCCGCGTGAGCGCCGCCCCCGGCATCACGCTGGAGCCGGAGGAAGCGCCTGCGCCCGTCTCGACACACTCGGAAGCCACGGCGCTGGTGGCCGTGGAGACCGGATCAGCGTGGATCATCGACGTCCTGGGGGCCGAGGTCACGGGCGCAACCCCCGACGGCCGTATCGCGGCACGCCTGGGGTACGCGGATCCCCGCTGGCTGGTTCGCCTCGCCCTGAGTCGAGGGGGGCAGATCGAGATCCTCGAGCCTGAATCCGTGCGCACAGATGTGACAGATGCCGCCGTGGCCGCCCTCAGGGCGTACGCTGGGGCTAGTCGTTAGCTCGAGGAGAGGTCGCACATGTTCAGTCAGCTTCGGGGCTGGGAGATTCCCGCCATCCTGATCATCGCCCTGCTCCTCTTCGGCGGCAAGAAGCTCCCTGAGGCCGCACGGGGTCTGGGTCGTTCCCTGCGCATTCTCAAGGCCGAGACCAAGGGCCTCAATACTGACGAGACCACAGACACGGTGGCTGACGCACCCGCTGACAAGCCGGCGCAGGCACCGGTCAACCGCACCGAGGCCTAGGCCTCCTTGGCCCGAGGTAACCCCACGGCGGCGATGCCGCTGACAGGGCATCTGCGTGAGCTGCGCTCGCGTCTAGTGAAATCGGCGCTCGCGATTGCCGTGGGCATGGTCGTCGGCTGGTTGTACTACGCACAGATCTTCGCCTGGCTCAGCAAGCCCTTCAATGCGGTCATCGAGCAAGCGCGCGACGAGGGTCGAATCGTCACCCTCGCACTGACCGGGGTCGCCGATCCGTTCGTACTGCAGCTTCAGATCTCCGCAGTGGCAGGTCTCGTGCTCAGTTCGCCCATCTGGCTCTACCAGTTGTGGCGCTTCATCACACCCGGACTTCACCGCCATGAGAAGCGCTGGTCCGTTGCCTTCGTCTCAGTGGCGGTGCCGCTCTTCGCTGCCGGTGTATTCCTCGCGTACACGGTTCTTCCGTACGGACTGCAGATTCTCTTCGGATTCACTCCGGACAATGTCGAGAACATCGTGTCTGTCGACAAGTACCTCAGCTTCTTCATTCGGATGATTCTGATCTTCGGGGCGGGCTTCCTCGCTCCTCTGATCCTGGTGGCATTGAATTTCGCCGGGATCCTGCCCGGCCGCAAGCTGCTTTCCTGGTGGAGGTGGATCATCTTCATCACCTGCCTCTTCGCTGCGGTCGCGACTCCCACCGGCGATCCCATCAACCTCCTGCTCCTTGCCGTTCCGGTGCTCGTGCTCCTTGCTCTTGCCGTCATCATCTGCCTGCTCAATGACCGTCGGCGTGACCGACGCCGCCGCAGATCCGGGGAGATCGACTACGCAGAGCTAGGTGATGACGAGATCTCACCGTTGCCTCCGACCACGCCCCTGAACTAGCGACCCGTCCGGCCAGGCGTGGGGGAGACTCCTGCGCACGCATCACGAATAGTCTGGGTCCATGCCCTCGCCTGCGGAACGCTATGCAGCCGCGAAGGCTCGACACGCTGAACGCGGCTCCCTCCTGACGACCTTCATCGAAGGATATGAATTCGGCCTCGATGGCTTCCAGATCGAAGCCTGCCGAGCACTCGAGGCAGGGCGCAGTGTCCTCGTGGCCGCCCCCACCGGAGCCGGAAAGACGATCGTCGGCGAGTTCGCCATCGAGCTGGCCCTGGCAGCGGGTCGCAAGTGCTTCTACACGACACCGATCAAGGCACTGTCGAACCAGAAGTTCCACGATCTGGTCGATCGGCATGGCCCGGAGCGAATCGGGCTGCTCACCGGCGACACCAGCGTCAACAGCGAGGCGCCGATCGTTGTCATGACGACTGAAGTGCTGAGAAACATGCTCTACGCCGCTAGCAGCACCCTTCACGAGCTCAGCTACGTGGTGATGGACGAGGTTCACTATCTCGCCGACAGATTCCGTGGCGCGGTGTGGGAAGAGGTCATCATCCACCTGCCCGCCTCAGTCACTGTGGCTGCATTGTCCGCGACCGTCAGCAACGCCGAGGAGTTCGGTGCCTGGCTCGAGGCGGTGCGTGGCGATACCGAGATCATCGTCGAGGAGCATCGGCCGGTACCCCTGTGGCAGCACGTGGTCGCAGGCCACCGCATGTACGACCTCTTTGTCGACGACGAGCAGTCCATCGTCAATCCTGAGCTCACGCGGATCGCTCGTGACGAGATCCAGCGAGCCAAGCTGGGCAAGGGACGTGGCGGAGGTCGTCAGCGTGGAGCTCACGTACCGTGGCGCACGGATGTCATCGAGAGGCTTGAACAGGCCGAACTGCTGCCTGCCATCTACTTCCTCTTCAGTCGCAAGGGCTGCGATGATGCCGTGAGCCAGTGCCTGGCGGCGGGATTACGACTCGTACGCCGTGACGATCAGGCGCAGATTCGTTCCATCGTCCTCGAGATGACTCGATCCCTTCCCGACGAAGATCTCGATGCGCTGGGCTTCAACGAGTGGATCGACGGACTCGAACGAGGAATCGCTGCCCATCATGCAGGAATGCTGCCTGTCTTCAAGGAGGTCGTGGAGCACCTGTTCCAGCAAGGCCTGCTGAAGGTGGTCTTCGCTACCGAGACGCTCGCACTCGGGATCAACATGCCTGCGCGCAGCGTAGTACTCGAGAAGCTCGTGAAATGGAATGGTGAGACGCACGTCGACTTGACTCCGGGCGAATACACCCAGCTCACGGGTCGCGCAGGCCGGCGCGGCATTGATGTCGAGGGCCACGCTGTCGTGCTCTGGCATCAGGGAATCGATCCGGTCAACCTCGCCGGCCTGGCCTCGACTCGCACCTATCCGCTTCGCTCATCGTTCCAGCCGTCTTACAACATGGCGGTCAATCTGGTCTCGCGCATGGGCTACAGGCCCGCCCGAGAGGTACTGGAGACCTCCTTCGCCCAATTCCAGGCGGATCGGTCCGTTGTCGGGCTCGCGACCCAGCTGCGCAAGGTCGAGGAGGCCATGCAGGGGTACCGGGATTCCATGACCTGTCACCTCGGTGACTTCGAGGAGTATGCACGGCTCCGCGACCGACTCTCCCAGCGGGAGAAGACCATGACCCGTGATGCAAGCGCGCGGCGACGTGACGCTGCGGTCGATTCCCTGCGCAAGCTCAAGCCCGGCGATGTGATCTCGATTCCCGGCGGTCGTCGGGCCGGGCTCGTGCTGGTGCTTGACCCCGGCATGCGTCACGCCACGGATGAGCCACGTCCGATGGTGCTCACCCTTGAGCGCCAGGTTCGCCGGATTTCGAGCGTCGAGATCACCTCACCTGTCGAGCCGATCATGCAGTTGCGTGTCCCGAAGAATTTCAATGCTCGTAATGCCCAGGCCAGGCGCGAGCTCGCACAGGTGCTTGCTCACGCGACTCGAGATCTTCCTCCCGGCCAGCGCCACCGGAAGGCCGGGGCCGGGGAGGATGCCGAGATCACTGACTTGCGTGCCGAGCTCCGCCAGCATCCCTGTCACGGCTGCGACGATCGCGAGGCTCACGCGCGCTGGGCGGAGCGACTCATGCGGGCTCATCGGGAGGTCATCGACCTCGAGCAGCGCATCAACGGACGCACGAATTCCGTGGCTCGACGCTTCGACCGTGTGTGCGATGTACTCACCGAACTCGGCTACCTCGAGGGCAAGGGTGACCAGATGCAGGTGACGCCGGCTGCGTCGGTGCTGAGCCGCCTCTACTCCGAGTCTGACCTGCTCGCTGCACAGTGCATTCGCGATGGCATTTGGGGCGAGCTCGAACCTGCCGACCTGGCGGGTGTTGCCTCAGCGGTGGTGTTCGAGTCGCGCAAGCTTGATGAGGATGAACCCGTCGTCCTGCCGCGTGGGGCAGCGGGGTCGACAATCTCCACGATGCTGCGGATCTGGGAGGGTCTGCATGAGGTGGAGCGCACACATCATCTGAGCATCACGCGCAAGCCTGACCCCGGCTTCGCGGTGGTAATGCAGAGATGGGCGTCGGGTACCAGCCTGCAGACTCTTCTTCTCTCCACGGACATCACCGCCGGTGACTTCGTGCGGTGGACGCGGCAGACCATCGACCTACTCGGCCAGATTGCGCAGGCCACCTCACGTGACGATCCACTGCATGACCGTGCAGTGATCGCGGCCGACCTGCTCAATAGGGGAGTCGTGTCGTACTCCTCGCAGCTCTAGGAGAGCCGTACTCCGAGTTGCTTGGCGAGATCGGCGAACTGGCGCTTCACGCCCCAGGCTTCGAGCACGAGGTCGAGGTCGACCGGAGCCACCGGTGACTCGGGAAGCGACGTGGAGAGGTCAAGAACGGGGGCGTCTGTTGCCGCCGTGGACACCAGTCGTGCCTTTCGTGCCTGGTCGGCATGCTCGACGAGGAGACCGGCAATGCGCGGAGTGAGTGGCTTCTCGCTGACGCCCGAGGATGCGGCATCCAGTACCGCATCCAACGAGCCAAAGTGGGTGATTAACGCAGAGGCGGTCTTGGGGCCGATGCCGGGAATCCCGGGAATCCCATCGGAGGCGTCACCACGCAAGGCGGCGAAGTCAACGTAGGCGCTGGGTAGTACGCCGAAGCGCTCGAGAGCGAGCGCCGGCGTGAGCAGGGGCCACTTCTCCATGCCTCCGTTGACAGTCAGGAGTACGCCAATTCGTTCGCTCACCAGCTGGACCATGTCGCGATCGCCGGTGACTACGGTGACCGGACCCGAATGGGCGCCCGCCAGCGTGGCGATGATGTCGTCGGCCTCATAGCCAAGGGCACCGGGGCGAGCGATGCCGGCTGCGTCGAGAATCTGCGCCAGGGCATCGATCTGAGGTGAGAGAGTGTCGGGAACCTCCTCTGCGCCCTCGGCGTCATCGGCCAGCCGATGAGTCTTGTACGACGGCAGTGCATCGACCCGCCATTGCGGGCGCCAGTCGTCATCCCAGCAGGCAGCGAGTGCTGTCGGCTCGAGCTGTCGGGACAACTTCGTCAGGCTGGAGAGGAATCCGCGCAGCATGTTGTTGGGCTGACCGTCAGGTGCCGTCAGCGACTCGGGCATGGCGTAATAGGCCCGGTAGTAGAGCGACGCGGTATCCAGCAGTACGAGCACGCTCGATCATCCCATGGCTAGGCTGAGGGGGTGGGATTCGAGACACGATTGCTGGCGGCAACGTCTGCCCTGCGCACCTCCGGAATTGATGCCTTGCTGATCACGCCTGGGGCTGATCTTCGCTACCTGGTGGGCTATGACGCCAAGCCGCTGGAGCGCCTCACCTGTCTCGTCGTGCCTTCCCATGCCGACCCCATCATGGTGGTGCCCGCACTCGAGGAACTCGCGGCCATGGCCTCGCCCTTGGCTGATCTGGGGCTGGAGCTGCTCACCTGGGGCGAAACCGATGACCCGATCGCCCTCGTGGCCGAGCGCCTCGCTCAGGCCCAGGTGGTCGCCCTCGATGATCACATGTGGGCCGAGAAGGTTCTGCGCTTCCGTGCGGCGATGCCCAACGCTGAGCAGGTGCCCGCCGGTTCGATTCTCGGTCCCTTGCGCATTCGCAAGGATGCCGAGGAAGTGTCCTCGCTCATTGCTGCCGGGGCTGCGATCGACTCAGTGCACGAACAGGTCAGTGAGATGCTGCGCCCTGGCCGGACAGAGCGAGAGGTCGGGCGCGACATCCACGATGCGATTCTCGAAGCCGGTCATGCGCATGTCGACTTCGTGATCGTCGCGAGCGGTCCGAACGGCGCGAGTCCGCACCATGACGTCTCCGATCGTGTCATTCGAGAGGGTGATGCGGTCGTGGTCGACATCGGCGGCACCATGCCCGATGGATATTGCAGCGACAGCACGCGCACCTATGCCGTGGGGGAACCTGATCCCGACTTCCTGCGGATGT
This sequence comes from Actinomycetes bacterium, assembly GCA_046085905.1. Taxonomy (GTDB): domain Bacteria; phylum Actinomycetota; class Actinomycetes; order S36-B12; family S36-B12; genus CAIKZY01. The sequence continues at coordinate 14,348 of JBJSWO010000189.1, forward strand.
ACGCCATCTTGCAGGAAGCCCAGCAGGCTGCAGTCGAGAGCGTGCGACCTGGCATCACGTGCGAAGAGATCGATGCCGTGGCCCGGAACTTGATGACTGAGGCCGGCATCGGTGAACTGTTCATCCACCGTATTGGTCACGGAATCGGTCTCCAGTCCCATGAGGAGCCGTACCTGGTCTCGGGCAACTCGTTGCCGCTGGAGCCCGGAATGGCCTTCAGCATCGAGCCCGGCTTCTATCTCGAGGGACGATTCGGTGCGCGTATCGAGGACATCGTCATCTGCAGCGACAAGGGCGTGCGGTCGGTCAATCACCGTCCGCATCACCTGCAGATCATCGGCTGACGGGCGCGTCGATGGCGCACCTGTTGCGTGGTGGTCGAATCCTGAGCCCGGGTTCCTCCCTGCATAGTGCGCTCCTGATGGACGACGGTCGAATCGCCTGGGTGGGCAGTGATGACGAAGTACGCGGTCTCTCGATTGGCGCAGCCTCAGTCACCGAACTCGAGGGAGCCCTGGTCACACCAGGTTTCGTCGATGCGCATGTCCACGCCACGAGCACGGGCGTGACTCTGCTCGGACTCGATCTCGCGAATGCGCGTTCTGCGCGGGATGTGCTCGCGGCAGTGTCACGCGAGGCAGCAGCACATCCGCATTCGTTGATTCTCGGCCACGGCTGGGATGAGTCCGGCTGGCAGGATTCCGCCCTGCCCACGGCACACGAGCTGGACCGAGCCTCCTCCGGAGCCCGCGTCTACCTCACTCGTGTCGAT
>JBJSWO010000190.1:0-34169 GCA_046085905.1 Actinomycetes bacterium
CGACCTTGCGCAGGTTTCCGTCGTGAGCGACCCGACTCAAGGCCGGCAGCATGGCTGTCACGATCGACACGGTGATGACGCTGTGCGGAAGCATGAAGACCAGGTGAGCCTTCTGGTACGTGGTGAGGCCTGCGGCCACCACTCCAGCGGCGGCGGCATCGACGTTGGCCTTTGCCGCAAGTCTGGTGATGACGATGTACGCGGCCTGATTGACGAAGACCAGCCCGATTGTCCAGATCGCGAGCGAGCCTGTCTTGCCCAGTCCCGAGCCCTTCCAGTCGAAGCGCGGCTTCCACCGATAACCGCTGCGCACCAGGACAGGGATCAGGATCAGCGCCTGGACGATGACGCCCAGGGTGGTGCCGATGCCCAGGATCAGCACCTGGTCAGTTGTCAGCACCCCGTCAGCTGCAGCGGATGTGCCTGCGACAGCGATGAAGAGCAGGAAGGTGGCGATCGCCACGATGTTGTTCGCGATCGGGGCGAACATCGGAGCGCCGAAACGGCCTCGGGCATTCAGTACCTGACTGAGCATCGTGTAGATGCCGTAGAACAGCACCTGCGGAAGGCACAGGCGCGCGAAGGCCACTGCGAGGTCGTACTCATTAGCCGGATAGTTGTCCGGCGTGTACAGATCGACAATCAGCGGTGCGCAGAGCACCGCGAGAATCGAGAACACCAGCAGCAGGGATCCGACAAGAGTGATCAGCCGATCCGCATACGCGCGACCGTCGTCGGCGTCCTCCTTCATCCGGCGCACGAGCTGCGGGACGAACACGGCGTTCAGCGCGCCGCCGATGACCAGGATGTAGATGACGGTCGGCAGCGAGTTGCCGAGCGAGAACGCATCGGAGACCAGGAAGAAGCCGAGGGCTGCCGTGGCCGCGATATCGCGGAATACGCCGGTGATCCGCGAAGCGACGGTGCCGGCCGCCATCACGGCACTGGGCTTCATCAGCGAACGCGCTGATGCCGGATTGCTCACGTGGACATGCTTCCCGATGCCGGTGGCTTTCGTGCTGCATGCGCCTTGCGAATTCTCCGTGTCACCCCGAATACGACGAACACTGCAAGTGCGATGAAGGCCACGAGCACCACCCAGCCCGCGGCGCGAGCGTATGCGGCGGATGCCAGGGTGACCGTTGCCGGCAGCGCGAGGCGCTTGCCGCTCGCGGACTCCACGCGCACCGAGGCATCGAGCGGGCCGTCGCCGATGATGCGTGCCTCGATCTCCACGCTCGTGCGCATCCCGGGGTCGACGACAACACCGCTGACAGGTTCGGAGACCAGTCGCGAACGCGGGAATCCCACCAACTCGATGGTCAGAGTGACAGGCAGACTGCTCGTGTTCTCGACCGTGATCGGCACGCCGCCTGAGTCACCCGAGAACGTGATGCGGCCGCTGGAGAGCACGGTGACCGGGTACACCGCTCGAGCCGTTCCGGCTGCATGCGCGGGGGCGGAGATGACGAGGAGTAGTGCCACTGCTGCCAGCAGGGCGCGTAGCAGGCGCATCAGTGCTCGAGCAGCAGATCGGGGACGAGTGCGAGCAGCTTGCGCTCATCGGCGTACCGCAGCCGGGAGCTGACCTCATCGAGCGGCACCCAGGCGACCTCGACGACCTCGATATCGGCATCGGAGAGTTCGCCGCCCTGGGCCTCCATGAGGAAGTGGTGGACGGTCTTGTGGATCTTGTGGTTCTCGGCCATGAACCAGAAGTCGATGGTGCCGAGCGGCGCGAGCACCCGCCCGAGGATCCCGGTCTCCTCGTGCACCTCGCGCAGGGCTGCGTCCTCGGCTGTCTCGCCCTTCTCCAGGTGCCCCTTCGGCAGTGACCAGATCAGGCGACCGCGCCGGTCGCGACGGGCAATGAGCGCGGCCTTCGGGCTGCCCGAGCGGTCGAGGATCAGGCCCCCGGCTGAGGTTTCCTCTACCGTCCGAGTGCTGGCCATGCTTCGAGGATAACCGTCCGCGGAGGCCCGGGCGGCGGCCTCCGGAGCGCGCCCCGATGCATTCGCTCCGGCGGGCCGCGGCTGGCTACGCTGCACGGCGTGTCATCAATGAAGGCCGCCGAGACGGCGCTGGCCCCCCTCATGGGCCTGCTCACCCGTCTGGGCGAGAGATTCGCCGAGGCAGGTCATGAGATCGCCCTGGTGGGCGGCCCGGTGCGCGATGCCTTGCTCGGTCGAGAGCTCGCGGGCAGTGGCGGCCAGATCGACCTCGACTTCACGACCAGTGCGCGGCCCGACGAGATCCTGGGCCTGCTCGACGGCTGGGCTGACACCACGTGGGATGTCGGCATCCGCTTCGGCACGGTCGGAGCCCGAATTCTCGGCCGTGAGTGCGAGATCACCACCTACCGATCGGAAACCTACGATCCGGAGTCCCGCAAGCCGGAGATCGAGTTCGGCGACTCACTTGCCGGCGACCTCGGGCGCCGCGACTTCACGGTCAATGCGATGGCCTTGCGACTGCCGACGATGGAGTTCGTCGATCTCTTCGGCGGCCTCGAAGACCTCGATGCCACCGTGTTGCGAACCCCCGGTTCCCCGGAGATGTCCTTCAGCGATGATCCGCTTCGCATGATGCGCGCGGCGCGTTTCGCATCGCAACTGGGCTTCGAGGTGGCACCCGAGGTTCTCGCGGCGATGACGGCGATGAGCGATCGCATCGCGATCGTGAGTGCCGAGCGCACTCGCGAGGAGTTCATGAAGATCGTGATGTCTCCTGATCCGCGTACCGGTCTCACCCTGCTGGTCGATACCGGACTGGCTGCCCACGTGCTGCCGGAGCTGCCGTTGCTCCGCCTTGAGGAGGACGAGCACCATCGTCACAAGGACGTCTACGAGCACACGCTCATCGTGCTCGAGCAGGCGATTGATCTCGAGACAGCGCACGAGCCGGTGTCCGGGCCGGATCCCGTGCTGCGTCTTGCCGCGCTTCTGCATGACATCGGGAAGCCGCGCACCCGCAAGTTCGAGGGCGATGGTCGAGTCTCCTTCCACCACCACGAGGTGGTGGGCGGTCGCATGACGAAGAAGCGGATGAAGGAGATGCGCTTCTCCAACGACATGATCGACGATGTCTCGACGCTCGTCGAACTCCACCTTCGCTTTCATGGCTACGGCACCGGTGAATGGACCGACAGCGCGGTGCGCAGGTACGTGCGTGACGCAGGGCCGCTGCTCACCCGACTGCACAAGCTGACCCGTGCTGACTCCACGACGCGCAACAAGCGCCGGGCCGCGGCGCTGCAGCGCGCATACGACTCGCTGGAGGTCCGCATCGCGGCACTCGCGGCCGAGGAGGAGCTCGCCGCCATTCGCCCCGACCTCGATGGCGCAGCGATCATGCGCATCCTCGACATCCCGCCGAGTCGCGTGGTGGGCGAGGCGTACGACTTCCTGCTCAACCTGCGTCTTGACCGTGGGCCGATGAGCGAGGAGTCGGCGACAGAGGCACTGCTGGCATGGTGGGCGGCCCGGCCGACCTCTGAATGAGTGGGTGGCCCTGCCGCCGCAGTAAGTTCCATTCATGAACCCGCTGTCCCTGCCCACTGCCGTACGCCGCTCCTCGCTCGCCGAGCGACAGGCGAGTGGAATCGCAGCCCGGGCAGCGCGGCCGCGTAGTTCCCTCGCCGCTTGGACTGCCTCGGCGGATCGACCTGACCCGATCGCGCAGCTGGCCGATCAGGAGGTCACCCGACTTCAGGCACTGCTGCCGTTGCGGCATGAGCGCATGTCGATGAGCGCTTTCACCTTCTATCGCGGGTCGGCGGCCGTGATGGCCTCTGATCTCGCCTCGATGCCGAACACCGGTCTTGTCGTGCAGCTCTGCGGCGACGCTCACCTGTCGAACTTCGGGCTCTTCGCAGGCCAGGACCGCACGGTCGTGTTCGACGTCAATGACTTCGACGAGACCAATCCGGGGCCGTTCGAGTGGGATGTCATGCGGCTCGTAGCGAGTTTCATGCTGGCCGCGCAGGACAACGGATTCACGGATCAGGAGTGCGATGACATCGCCCGACTGGCGGCATCGTCCTATCGCGGTGCGATGAACGACTACGCGGGAATGTCCGATCTCGCTATTTGGTACGACCGCATCAGCACCGCCACCCTCGAGCAGTGGGCGGCAGAGGTGGGTGGCCAGAAGGCCACCAAGCAGCTCAACAAGGTGATCGGCAAGGCGCAGTCGCGTGACGGCTGGTCGGCGATCACCAAGATGACCGAAGTGATCGACGGAACGCGTCAATTCCTCGATCAGCCACCCGTGCTCGTGCGCATCACCGACGGCGAGGATCTGCACCCCTGGCTCGACATGCTGCTCGAGAAGTACCGATCCGAGCTGCAGAATGATCGCCGCGAATTGATGCGGCGCTACCAGGTCGTCGACTTCGGTCACAAGGTCGTCGGGGTAGGAAGTGTCGGCCTACGTGCGTTCGTCCTTCTGTTGCAGGGTCGTGACGAGAACGACCTGCTCGTACTGCAGGCGAAGGAGGCCGTGCAGAGCGTCCTGAACCCGTTCACGCAGTCCTGTGTCTACGACCACCAGGGCCAGCGCGTTGTCGAGGGCCAACGGCTCATCCAGGCTGCGTCCGATGCCTTCCTCGGTTGGGTACAGGCACCTAATGGTCGACAGTTCTACATTCGTCAGCTGCGCGACATGAAGTGGTCACCGGATATCGCGAAGCTCCCGGTCGCGCAGCTCGCCGGCTATGCCGCACTCTGCGGGCGAACGCTGGCACATGGCCATGCGCGATCGGGGGATCCGGTGGCGATTTCCGCGTATCTCGGGCAGAGCACAAAGTTCGATGACGCGATGAGCAGTTTCGCCCGTGCCTATGCCGTGCAGGTGGATGCCGACTTCGCGGAGTACACCGCCGCGATTGCCGAGGGCCGCGTGGTGACCGGGCAGGTCGATATCAGTGGCGATCGGATTATCGACCGCCGACAGCAGGTCATCGACTAGTCGACGACTACGACGATCTCTTCCTCGACCACGACGATCTCGCGCGTGGATCCGATCAGCACCTGAATGCCCGCATACAGACCCGCGGTGAGCAGGACTGTCCAGATGACATGCCAGGTCGAGAGCACGTCTCCGGCGACCAGGATGATGACGCCGATCACCGCGGCAATGGTGCGCCAGAGATCGGCGCGAGCGGCCATCGACCGAGCTATGCCGGTGCTGCCCATCTCGGAGCCGAGGCCTTCGAGGCCGTTCTTGAGCCAACCGCGCAGTCGGGTGGCCACACCGACGCGTGAGCCGAGCCACCCGGCGATCGCGATCACGATGCCCAGCACCAGCATCGCCCGCATGCCGAGAATCAAGTACTTGAAGAAGGTGTCCCAGAAGGCCTGCGACGCGGGAGCGAACAAGGTGCCGGCGAGCTGGTCGGTGAAGATAGTTTGCGCGTAGTCGAGCACGAACTTGGTCGCGCCGGTCATCACGATGAGCGCGACACCGACAGCCAGCACCATGCGGCCCTTGCGGCGGGCCAGCCACACGGCGAGGGCAAACAGCGCGGCGAGGAGCAGCGGGAACCAGGCCAGCATCGGCGAGGTGAGCGAGTAGATCGTGCGCAGCTGCGCGAGTGCCGGTGACTGGAACAGCACGATCTGCTTGTTGATCTCGGGGATCGGGATGTTGGCGGCGACGCTCACTCCGCGATCCACGAGGTTCTGCTGCACTGCCGAGATCAACGGCGAGATATCGAGAACGACATCCTCACCCTGCAATGTGACCGGGCCGCCCTCCTTGCCCTCGAGGATGAGCAGGACGCTCTTCTGGACTGCCGTGTTGACGGTGACCCAGATCTGCTCGAAGGCGTCGGAGGCGACGAATGACGACACCGCCTGGCCGATGAGGCCGTTGATGCCGGCCGCGATCGGGCCGCTGAGCTTGTCCTGGATCACCGGGTTGTCGACGATGTTGCCGAGCAGGCCGCCGACGAGTTCCTCGGTGTTGATCTGCGAGGTGATGGCATCGGTCACCGCAGTGGAGATCGACTCCTGGACGGCCGGGTCTGAGGCGAGCGGACCGACGGTCTCGAGGTACCGGGTGGTGTCGATGACGGTGCGATGACCCCAGTGGCCGATCAGGGCGACCGGCGTGAGCAGCAGGGCAACCACGAACACGAGCAGGGCCGCAATGGAGCGGGCGCCGACCTTCCGCTGCTTCTTCGGTGTCACTGCTGTGCTCATTGGATTCCCATCCGCCCGTATCGAGGTCTGTCGAGGGGAGCCTAGGGCCCCGATCCCCCTATATTCCACGACCTGGTCACGATCCCCGGGACGCAGGACAGAAACGGCCTCCGCCCCCCATGGGGACGAAGGCCGTTTCCGAAGGGAAGTCCTAGCGCTCGATTGAACCCGAGATGAAGTCCTCGACGGCCTGCTTGGCCTGGCTGTCGTTGTACTGAACGGGGGGCGACTTCATGAAGTAGCTCGACGCCGACAGGATCGGGCCGCCGATACCGCGATCCTTGGCGATCTTGGCCGCACGCACGGCGTCGATGATCACGCCGGCGCTGTTCGGGGAGTCCCACACCTCGAGCTTGTACTCCAGGCTCAGCGGTACGTCGCCGAAGGCGCGACCCTCGAGACGCACGAAGGCCCACTTACGATCGTCGAGCCACGCGATGTAGTCGGACGGACCGATGTGAACGTTGCGATCACCGAGTTCATGCGAGAGCTGCGAGGTGACCGACTGGGTCTTGGAGATCTTCTTCGACTCGAGGCGATCGCGCTCGAGCATGTTCTTGAAGTCCATGTTTCCGCCGACGTTGAGCTGATACGTGCGATCGAGGATCACGCCGCGATCCTCGAAGAGCTTCGCGAGAACGCGGTGGGTGATCGTGGCACCGACCTGGCTCTTGATGTCATCACCGACGATCGGCAGGCCGGCATCCTCGAACTTCTTCGCCCACTCAGGCGTACCGGCGATGAAGACGGGAAGTGCGTTGACGAAGCCGCACCCCGCATCGATCGCGCACTGCGCGTAGAACTTCGCTGCCTCCTCGGATCCGACGGGCAGGTAGCACACGACGATGTCGACCCGGGCTTCCTTAAGCGCTGCAACGACATCGACCGCGGGGGCATCGGATTCGGTGATGGTCTCGCGGTAGTACTTGCCCAGGCCGTCCAGTGTCACGCCGCGCTGCACGGTGATGCCTGTCTTCGGCACGGCGCAGATCTTGATGGTGTTGTTCTCGGATGCATCGATCGCATCCGCGAGATCAAGGCCGACCTTCTTCGCATCGACATCGAAGGCAGCAACGAACTTCACGTCGCGCACGTGGTACTCGCCGAACTGCACATGCATGAGACCGGGTACCGCTGCTGACGGATCAGCATCCTTGTAGTACTCGACACCTTGCACGAGTGAGGATGCGCAGTTGCCTACGCCGACTATCGCTACGCGAACTGAGGCCATGGGGGAATGCCTTTCATGTGGGGATGTGTGATGCGCGGACGCGCGTGAGTGGTGCGATTACTCGGTGCCGACCAGTTGGCCGGCGGTGGGAAGCGTGTCGGTGCTGCCGACCTGCTCGAGGTGAATGAGCTCGGTGAGCCAGGCGACCTCGCGCTCGGTGCCGTCGAGGCCGTGCTGCTGCAGCTGCAGGGTGTATGCGTCCATGCGCTCGCGGCCAAGACGGATCGCGTCGCGCATCGATTGCATGCGCTCCTCGAGTCGCGAGCGACGGCCTTCGAGGATGCGCAGGCGCACGCGAGCCTCGGTCTTGGCGAAGAAGGCGAGGTGGGCGGCGAAGCCTTCGTCCTCCCAGGCCTCGGGGCCGGGCTGGGCGACCCAGTCGGCGAAAGCCGCTCGGCCGGTGTCGGTCAGGGCGTAGACGACCCGGGCGCGCTTGGCGGCCAGCGGCGGAGCGGCGGAACCCAGGGCCGGGGTGGTGTCGACGTTCTCGATCAGGCTGCGTTGCTCGAGTCGACGCAGGGCCGGGTACAGGGAACCGAAGGACAGCGCCCGAAAGGTACCGAGCACGGCGGTCAGCCTCTTGCGCAGCTCGTAGCCATGGAGGGGGCCGTCGGCGAGCATGCCGAGTACGGCGAACTCGAGGACATCTGCCCGGCGTGCCATGACTACCCCTTCACGAGTCTTTAACTACGCAAAACGATATATCGAAAAAGCATAAAAGCAAAGTCGCCGCGCCGCGATAGGCGACATAGGGTGAAGGCATGGCCGAGCCCAGGGGACGCACCGCGCTTCGCGGCTCCATCCCGAAGGGGGCTCGAGGGTCGGCCAAGCCACGACCGGAGCTCGCCGAGCCCGAGGTCGTCCGTGATCCCACGGCGCCCAGGCGCGTGGTCGATCACGTGCTGGCGCGGCAGCGAGCCCTGTATTCCCTGTTCAACGGGGGTGCGCTCAGTTCGGAGTTCTGCGACGCCGACCCGTACCTGCTCAAGGCCGCGAAGAACCACGGCGAGCCGGCCCCAGGGCCGTGCCCGGTGTGCAAGTCCGGCGACTTCGTCCACGTCACCTACGTCTATGGCGACGAGTTGGGCCCCTACTCGGGCAGGATCCGCGCCACCGACGAGCTGGCCCCGATGGCCACGAAGTTCGGATCCTTCAACGTCTATGTCGTCGAGGTATGCCCTCGGTGCTCCTGGAACTTCCTCATCACCACTTACGTCCTAGGTGACGGCGTGCCGCGCAAGGCCTTGCCAACCCCGCGTGATCTCCTTGACTAGCTGATTTCGGTCAGCGCTTCCCCATTGCCAGAAATAAGGATGCCCGTGAGCCAGCAGAAGCCGGCGAAGAAGCAATCGCGTGACGCCAGCGCCGCAACGAAGCGCCACTGGATCCGCAATTCGATACTCATCGCTGTTGGCGTTGTCGTACTGGGCGTCGTGGGATTCATCGGTCTTGTCTTCCTGACCCCGGTGCCCACACCGAATGAGCTCGCCACGAGCCAGGCGACGATCGTCTACTGGAATGACGGCACGACTGAGCTCGGACGCCTCGGTGACTCCACGCGCCGCAGCGTGACCCTCGCCGACATACCGGAGAGCACCCAGAAGGCAGTTCTTGCCGCGGAGGATCGCACCTTCTACGAGCATGGCGGAATCTCACCGCTAGGCATCGGCCGTGCGATTCTCAACAATGTCACCGGAGGGTCCACGCAGGGTGGCTCGACGATCACGCAGCAATACGCCAAGAACGCATTTCTCACCCAGGAACGCGCGATCTCGCGCAAGGTGAAGGAAGCGGTGCTGGCCTTCAAGCTCGAGACTGTCGTCTCGAAGGACAAGATCCTCGAGGACTACCTCAACACCATCTACTTCGGCCGGGGCGCGTACGGAATCGATGCGGCGGCGCGCGCATACTTCGGTGTTCCTGCAGCGGAGTTGACGCTTGCCCAGAGCGCAATGCTTGCCTCGATCATCAAGTCACCCGGGGGCCTCGCACCCGAGGAGAATCTCGCCGGGCTCAAGGCACGCTGGACTTACGTACTCGATGGCATGGTGCAGCAAGGGTGGATCACCGAGGCCGAGGCGAGCAGTGCTGTCTTCCCCGAGATCGTGAAGGTCAAGGCGACAAACCGACTTGGCGGGCAGACGGGCTTCCTTCTCAACGCAGTCACCGATCAATTGCGCACCATCGGCTTCTCGGACGCGGAGATACAGAGCGGCGGACTCCGAATCACCTCGACCTTCAGCCAGGTCGCCGAGAAGGCAGCCATCAAGGCCGTGAGGAAGGCAGGCCCGCAGTCGAACACCGATGGGCTTCGCATCGGTCTAGCCGCAGTTCAGCCGGGCACCGGCGAGGTCATCGCGATGTATGGCGGGCGCGACTACATCGATGACCAGATCAACAACGCCACCCAGCAGTTCGCGCAGGCCGGATCTACCTTCAAGCCGTTCGCCCTGGCCGCAGCAGTCGATCAGCAGGTGTCGCTGGCGTCGACCTACGACGGCGCGTCACCGCAGACCATCAAGGGCTACACGCTGACGAACTACGGGGATAAGTCATACGGCTACATCAGTCTCCTGACCGCCACCGAGAACAGCGTCAACACCTCGTACGTGAATCTCGAGGATCAGATCGGGGTCGACTCCGTTGCCGATGCGGCGCTTCGCGCAGGCATCCCGGAGGACACCCCCGGACTGAATCTCGACAATCTCGACCTGACCTTCGTACTGGGCACGGCCTCACCCTCCGGTCTCGACGTCGCCAACTCCTATGCGACCTTCGCGGCCAGCGGCATCCGGGCGACACCCACGTTCGTGAAGAAGGTGATGGGCAGTAACGGCGGTGTGCTCTACGAGTTCTCCCCCGATCTGACCTCGCAGTTCACCGCCGACACCGCGAACACGGTCTCCTACGCCCTCTCCAAGGTCGTCACGAATGGAACGGCCTTCGCGGCGATGGGCCTAGGGCGACCGGCGGCGGCGAAGACCGGCACGACTGACGGCAACAAGAGCGCGTGGTTTGCCGGATACACGCCGCAGTTGTCGACCGCAGTTCTGATGGCCAAGGAGGTCGACGGCGTTCCCGTCTCGCTCTCGGGCACCGGCGGCCTCGGCACGGTCACCGGCGGTTCCTTCCCGGCGGCCATCTGGACGGCCTTCATGAAGGCCGCCCTCGAGGGAATGCCTGTTGCCGAGTTCCCCGCACCGCCGGCCGGGGTGACCGTTCCGCAGAACTGCCCCGATGTCATGCCACTCGACGGCTCCGAGATCCCGATCGGCTGCCCGACCCCCGCGGCCATCGAATTCGAGCCCTCGGCGTATCCGTCGGGCATGCCGTCGACCGACCCCTTCCCCGTCGACAGCGGGCCGGCTGTGCCGGTGGATCCTTCTGTCACGCCTGAGCCGGAACCCGAGCCCACGGTGACGCCTACCCCCACTCCACCGGGTATCGACGGAGCACCCGCACAGCGATGACATTCGGATACCCCCATCGGCCATGATGAGCACGTGACCCGCTCCGTCTCCCCGATCGTGCATCCCAGCGATGAGGATCCTGTCGCGATCGACGGCTCCGAGGCTCTCGGTGGTCCAATCGGTCGTTATGCGCGACGCGTCGGCTGGTGGCTGCCCGTGCGCGTGCTGATCGTCATCACCGCACTCACCTATGCACTCGGGTACCTGCTCGACTATTCCTGTCGCGCCACGGGCTGGGCCTCCCCCGAGCGCTACGAGCACCTCTGCTACTCCGATATCCCGCCGCTGTACTCATTGCGCGGATTCGCCGATGGCTACCTGCCCTATCTGCAGACTCCGCCGGGCGGCCAGCCCCTCGAGTACCCGGTGCTCACCGGCATCTTCATGCAGATCTCGGCAGTGATCACGAACATCATCACGAATGTCGCGACCTCACTGGATACAGCGCGCACCTTCTTCGACGTAAACGTGCTGCTGCTGTTCATTCCTCTCGTCATCACGGTGATCGCCACCTCCATGACCGTGCGTCGTCGTCCGTGGGACGCGCTCATGGTTGCCGCTGCCCCGACAATGATCCTGGCCGCCACCATCAACTGGGATCTCCTGCCGCTCGCCTTCAGCGGCGTGGCCTTCGTGCTCTGGTCACGCAAGCACGAGTTCTCGGCGGGCCTGCTGCTCGGTCTCGCGATCGCCGCGAAGTTCTATCCGCTAATCTTCCTCGCAGGGTTCCTACTGCTGACTATCCGCACGGGCAAGTGGAAGGCATTCGGGCAGCTCGTGCTCGGATCAGTCATCGCATGGCTCGTGGTGAACGTCCCGTTCATGTTCGGCAATTTCGACGGCTGGTCGTACTTCTACACCTTCAGCAAGACGCGTGGCGAGGACTTCGGCTCACCGTGGTTCGCCATGACCCAGTGGGGCCTTCCGGGTATCCCGGCTGACTCGTTGAACACCGTTGCGACGGGTGCATTCGTGCTCCTTGCCGCAGCAGTCGGCATCCTGGTGCTCACTGCAAGGCACCGGCCGCGACTCCCCCAGGTCCTGTTCCTCTTGATTGCGGCTTTCGTGCTCACCAACAAGGTGTACTCGCCGCAGTACGTGCTCTGGCTCATCCCGCTCGCGGTGCTCGCGCGTCCGAAGTGGCGTGACTTCCTGATCTGGCAGGTGGGTGAGCTCATCTACTTCGCCGCAATCTGGTGGTTCCTGGTGGGCTACGGAGTGGAGGACACCAAGGGGCTCACTCCTGAGCTCTATGCGACGGCCGTCTTCATCCACATCGCGGCAACCATCTACTTCGCGGTCATGGTCATTCGCGACATCGTGCGACCCGAGCATGATCCCATTCGCACCGACGGCTTCGCCGAGGATGCGGATGATCCCGCGGGCGGCGTCTTCGACAAAGCGCCCGATGCATTCAGGCTGGGCGGAACTAGCTCAGGCCGATAATCGTATCGAAGCGCGAGGTCGTGAAGCGCACGTCGGCGCGCAATTGGTCGCCTACGGAAGGAATGACGGCGCCGCGCGGCAGCCAGATCATCGACACCTGTGCATGCGGTGCCTCGGCGAACCAGCGCTGCTTTCCATCGCAGGTGAACGGTGACATCGCACGACCTGCTGCGTCGAGTGCGCCGGTGCCCGCGGTCACGACTCGCTGCCGCACCGATGACGCGGGCGATGGTGCGGAGAGACCGATGCCATGCGAGGTGCCGCCGGAGACGATGACCAACGTGCCATCGCGCGGGCCACTGCGCTGGCGGTAGCCCACGTGCGTGCCATTCGGGAGCGGATGCACAGCCAGCACCGTCCCCGAGGCCGTCAGAGCACTGCGATCGAGCCACAGCCGTGTGCCGATGCGCGGGCGAATGGTCAAGGTGCTGCATGCCCGCACGACTGACCCGAGCTCTGCGTCATCAAGATGCGAGACCCACAGGGCGGCAGCCTCGGGGCCGCCGATGTGCTCGAGCTCAGCGGCCCAACTGCCGGCCCAGCGCAGCACCTCGCGCACGCGAGCCGTGCCGGAGTCGACACCGCGGGGGCTGATGTCGTCAGCCGGTTGCGCGATCGGGAGGTGAAGAGCGAGGCCACGAAGCAGAATGCGACCTTCGGCGAGTGCTGCTCGCACCCGTGAGTCGGCGAGTGCCGCCAGGAGTTCATCGGGACTGAATCCGAAGCGCTGCATGGAGGTGCGGCCCTCGAGGATGATCCGAACCGGACCAGGCCCGTCGGCGAGAGCGAATAGCGCGTCGGCCGAGGAGATCGTGCGAATGACTCGGTGACCGCGATCGGCCAGGAAGTGCCAGGCATCGGCCGCGGCAGCATCGCGCACCTCGAAGGGCTGGAGCACCACGATCTCGCCCGAGTAGGCATCGAGCATCTCGCCGAGTTCGTACACCGTTCCGACGGCCACGGTGCCTAGGTCTAGGCGCGTGACCTCGTCGGCCAGGGCGCGCTGGCCCAGCCCGTAGCCATTGCCCTTGATGACGGGAACGATCTCGCCCGCACCCGTCGCCGTCGTTGCAGCGATGACGGACGACTGATGCGCGCGCCAGCGATCGGCGTCAATGCTCAGCGTGAACGACATCGGGTCTCCTAGCGACGTGACTGGTAGGCCTTGAAGGCGCGGGCCCACACCGGACGCAGCGTGCGATCCCACTCTCCCACGTACTCCTGCGCGAAACCGCCCGTGCCGACCTTGAACTGCACGAGTCCGTACAGGTGATTGGCAGGATCGAGGGTGTCGGAGATGCCGCGCAGGTCGTAGATGCCGCAGCCGGCAGCATGCGCATCGCTGATCATCCGCCACTGCAGGGCATTCGACGGCCGCACGTCGCGGTCGGCTGTGGTCGAGGCACCGTAGGAGTACCAGGAGTGCTCGCCGACGATTACCATCAACGTTGCCGCAGCAACGTGACCGTCGTGGCGCGCGATGTACAGGCGCAGGCGATCGGGATCGATGCCGTTGAGCTCGGTCCACATGCGCTGGAAGTAGGCGAGGCCACGCGGGGTGAAGTGATCGCGTTTCGCTGTCTCGACGTAGACCTCGTGGAAGGCGGCGAGATCGTCATAGTCACCGCGACTGACTTCGACACCTGCCTTCTCGGCCTTGCGGATGTTGCGACGCCACAGTTGGTTGAAGCCGGCGAAGATGTCGTCCAGGGTGCGATTCGCGAGATCGATCTGGAAGACGTAACGCGGTTGCACATCACCGAAGCCGGCGCCATCGGAGACCTCCTGCACCCATTCGGTGGCGCGCAGTGCATCGACGGCAGCCGCGGCGGCAGCGGAATGCCAGTCGGCCGGGATCTCGCCGATGCGTCCGGGCACCCCGGGCTCCCCCGCGTGCGCCATGACCTCCTTGACGGTGTCGGCTTGCCATCGGCGAATGGCCACGGGCGGACCCATCTTGATCTGGAAGGCGCCCTCGGCCTTGCAGTGCGCGATGAGCGGATCGAGCCATTCGCGCAACGGCACCGTGGGCAGCCGCTCACGCAGCCAGTCGATATCGGGGCCCTCGGGCAGGTAGGCGAGTGATCGTGCCTTGAGCTTCGGGATGGGCCGATAGAGCACGAGTCCTGCGCCGACGAGTGTCGAGCCCTGGAACCAGCCGATCGACTGCGGGCGCCAGCCGGCCTTGACCTTTCCCCATTCCGGCAATTGCAGGAAGGAGACCGACGGACGTGTTGCGATCCAGGCGCGATGCTGATCGGCACTGATCGCGCGCACGGTCAGGGTCATGCCGGAACGTCCAGGTCGACGACGACAGGTGCGTGATCGGAGGCGCCCTTGCCCTTGCGTTCCTCGCGGTCAATCCAGCAGTCGGTGATCGCGGCCTCGAAGGGCGCATTCGCGTAGACGAGATCGATGCGCATGCCCCACCCGCGACCGAAGGCGGCCTGGCGGTAGTCCCAGAAGGTGTACGGCGCTCCCTTGAGTGCGCGTGGCAGGTGATCGACGAGACCGATCGACTGCAGATCAATCAGTGCCTGGCGTTCAGCAGGAGTCACGTGCGTGGAGTTCTCGAACTTCGTGATGTCCCAGACGTCGTCGTCGGTCGGCGCCACATTGAAGTCGCCGATGATCGCCAGTGGCAGCGAGGGCGATGCCTTCATCTCGGCATCGACGGTGGCCTGCAGCGCGGCGAACCACTCGAGCTTGTAGGCGTAGTGATCGTGATCGGGCTCGCGGCCATTGGGAACGTAGACACTCCACACGCGCACGCCATTGCAGGTGGCGCCGATCGCGCGCGGTTCGAGTGCGGCCTCGTACTTGGGCTGATCGGTCAGGCCGATGGTGATGTCGGCAAGACCGACCTTGCTGAGCAGTGCCACGCCATTCCAGCGACCGGTGCCCCAGGTGGCGACCTCGTAACCGAGGGCCTGGATCTCCATCAGCGGGAAGGCCGCGTCAGTGCACTTGAGTTCTTGGAGGGCCAGCACTTCGGGCTGATGCAGCTCCAGCCAGGCGAGCACTCGTTCGAGACGGGCGCCAATCGAGTTGACGTTCCAGGTCGCGATGCGCACGCGACCAGACTATCGGCGAAGCACCTCGCGCTAGGCGACCGCGAGGCCGACCTCGGTGCACGCCTCGATCATCCGCTGGTCGCGGGTGACGACGAGATCGGCGCGCATGATCAGCGCGGTGGCGACGTGAATCGCGTCGAGGGTGCCGAGGTGCCGGCCGGGGATCTCCGCTGCAAGCTGAAGGGTGAAGTCGTCGATCGCCACGATGTCGACGTCACCGAGTACGTCGACGAGCGCCTGCTCGAAGGCCTCCTGCGTGGCCTCAGGGGGCATTCTCTTGTCGACACCACGAGTCACTTCGACCACCGCGATGCGTGAGGAGAAAAGGTGATCGCCTCCGTGGGTGAATTCGTTCAACTGGCTCACGGAGGCACGGCTGTCCTCTTCAACGATGAAACGCTTGAGGAGAACGCTGGAGTCGCAGTAGACGCGGCGATTCATCGATCCCCCCGCATCTCGCGGATCATCTCGGTGCTGTCGATGCTGCCCGGGGGCGGCGTGAAGCGCCTCTCCGGCGGTATCTCCTGATACGGCCGCTTCGCCGGGGTCACGAGGTGACGGACCTCAGGCGGATAGTGCCGCACCTTGAAATCTCGGACGTAGAGCTCGATCGCCTCACGGATTGCCTGCTGCTGGGACTTGCCCAGCTCGGCAGCCACCTGACGGAGCTGCTCGGCAAGCTCCTCGCTCATGCGCACGTTCACGGCCATGTCGTCACGGTACCGCTTTCGGTACCACATCGTCGAGAGAGTCGTCATTCCCGCACCCTCAAGCCTTGGGCCGCAACAGCACAGGCCCCGTCCCTGGCCTGGTGATAGAGGTGAGGGGTGTGGAGGAGCGGATTTCCCCCGACCCCCCTGTGGCGGGTAGCCTTCAACTCCTGCCAGCAGGCCCGAGTGGTTTTCGGCCCGACCGGCAGAACGCAGAAACCCTCCTGTCACGGAAATGCCGTGACCGATTTAGTCCGAAGGAGGTGGGTTGTCTATGCGTCACTACGAAGTCCTGATCATCCTTGATCCTGATCTCGAAGAGAAGACCGTTGCCCCCAGCCTTGAGACGTTCCTGAACGTCGTCAAGAAGGATGGCGGAACCGTCAACAAGGTCGATGTCTGGGGCAAGCGCCGTCTTGCATACGAGATCAACCACAAGTCCGAGGGCATCTACGCACTCCTCGACATGCTGGCCACCAAGGAAGCAGTCGCAGAGCTCGACCGCCAGCTCGGCCTCAACGAGGCAGTCATGCGCACGAAGGTCACCCTGGCAGGCAAGAACTAATGGCCGCCGGCGACATTGCAGTGACGGTTGTTGGCAATCTGACCAACGATCCGGAGTTGCGCTTCACCCCCAGTGGTGCAGCGGTCGCCTCGTTCACCGTCGCTTCAAGCTCACGCGTCCTCGACAAGACGACGAATGAGTGGAAGGACGGCGAGACGGTCTTCATGCGCTGCAGCGTGTGGCGTCAGTACGCCGAGAACGTTGCCGAGTCGCTCACCAAGGGCACTCGCGTCATCGTCTCCGGTCGTCTGAAGCAGCGCTCGTACGAGACTCGCGAGGGCGAGAAGCGCCAGGTGATGGAGCTCGAGGTCGACGATGTCGGTCCCGCACTTCGTTACGCGACCGCCAAGGTCACGCGCACTCAGAGCCAGGGCGGCGGCTTCGGCGGCGGCAATGGCGGCGGTGGCGGAGCGTCAGCACCGGCCGATGATCCGTGGGCCTCGAGCCCCGGCGCCGGCTTCGACGAGCCCCCCTTCTAAACCACTCTTTTCACAGACATCAGGAGAAATCAGATGGCACCCCGAGAGAACAGCAAGCGTGGGCCCAAGCCCACGGACAAGATGCCGAACCCGCGCGCATGCCCCTTCTGCCGCGAGAAGTCCAAGAACCCCGATGCCAAGGGCATCGACTACAAGGACGTCAACCTGCTCCGCAAGTTCATCTCCGACCGCGGGAAGATCCGCGCACGTCGCGTGACGGGCAACTGCACCCAGCATCAGCGCGATGTTGCGATGGCAGTCAAGAACGCTCGTGAGATGGCCCTGCTTCCCTACACCTCGACCGCACGCTAAGGAGCCTGACCAATGAAGCTGATTCTGACTCAGGAAGTCTCCGGTCTCGGTATCGCAGGCGATGTCGTCACGGTGAAGGACGGCTACGCCCGTAACTTCCTCATGCCGCGTGGCTTCGCGACCCCGTGGACTCGCGGTGGCGAGAAGCAGGTCGTCCAGATCAAGCGCGCCCGCAAGGTGCGCGAGATCCGCGATCTCGACCACGCTCAGGAAGTGAAGGCCCAGCTCGAAGGCCTGACCATCACGCTCCCGGCCAAGGCCGGCGACGCAGGTCGACTCTTCGGCTCGGTCACCAGCGCTGATGTCGCCGCTGCCGTCAAGGCCGCCGGCGGCCCGGTGCTCGACAAGCGCAAGATCGAGATCACCAAGGCCATCAAGAGCGTCGGCAAGCACTCTGCAGTCGTGCAGATTCACGCCGGTGTCGTGGCCTCGGTCAAGTTCGAGGTAGTCGCCGCTTAATCGCGTAGGCATTTACTCAGTGGGGACGCACTCGTTAGAGTGCGTTCCCACTGGTTTTCTGAGGAGGAAACATGGGATTCGGCGAGTCCATCAAGCACGTTTTCAGCAACATGACCAATTTCTCGGGCCGTGCTTCGCGATCCGAGTTCTGGTGGTTCTATCTCTTCATCGTGATCGTCGGCTCCATTCTCTCGATCATCGTGAGGACGACGGCTGGCAGCTCCGGCACAGGCATGGTGAATTTCCTCATGGGCATCGTCTACGTGATCTTGGTCCTGGCGTCCCTGTCGGTGTCAGTCCGTCGCCTGCACGACAGCAATAAGTCGGGCTGGCTCGTACTTCTCAACCTGCTGTGCTGCATCGGCCCGATCATCCTGATCATCTTCTGGGTGCAGCCGTCGACCGAAGGTGATAATTCATACGGCCCGCGTCCGACAGCTTAATTTTTCACCAACACGATGAGGTCCAGGGCGAATGCCCTGGACCTCATCGTCGTCATAGGAGATCATGTCGTCCGTGATGCGGGGGGACCGCACGGAATGGAGCAATCATGAGTTTCGGCCAGTCAGTTCGCACCTGCCTGAGCAAGTACGGCACGTTCTCGGGCCGCGCCTCGCGGTCGGAGTTCTGGTGGTTCTACCTTTTCACGACGATCGTGAGCGGAATCCCGATCTTGCTGGGAGCCATGTTCCTGGCGGCTTCCAGCGGTTCGTCGGCTGATGGCTCCAGCGGTGGAGTCACTCTCGTCTTTGCCGTGCTTCTCTACATCATCGGCATCCTGGCCTCGCTGGCCTTCTTCATTCCCACTCTCGCAGTCGGCTGTCGCCGACTCCATGATCGCGGAACTTCGGGCTGGCTTCAGCTGCTCCTGCTGGTGCCGTGCGCCAACATCATCCTGCTGATCTTCTGGATCCTTGCGGGCACCGATGGTGACAACGTCTACGGCCCGAAGCCGACTAACGCATAGGCGTCACTTCGCCGCTTCGATTCGAGCGGGCAGCTCGCGGACAAGTCCGTCGACTGCCCGCTCGATCATGTCGAGCACCAGGTCAAAACCCTCGGGGCCGCCGAAGTACGGATCAGGAACATCGAGCTCGGGATCGGGCTCGGCGATGTCGGCGAGGGCCGGGTCGAAGGAACGTAGCATTCGAAGCTCGCTGCGGGCGTCTGTCTTGGCCATCAGTGCCTGCAGGTTCGCGTAGTTGCTGGTGTCCATCGCCAGGACGAGATCAATCTGCTCGAACCAGTCATGCGTGATCTGCCGGGCGGTGTGGCTGATGTCGTAGCCGTGGCGGGTAAGGGTCTCGACACTGCGCGGGTCGGCATCGTGGCCGATATGCCAGTCGCCTGTGCCTGCCGAGTCGACCTCGACCAGGTCGGCCAGGCCCGCTTTCTCGACCCGATCGACGAGAACGACCTCGCCGATGGGGGAGCGGCAGATATTACCCAGGCACACGACGGTGATCCGATAGGTCATGCGGTGAGAATACGGGGAACTATTTTTCGTCCACAGGCTGTGGGCAGGAATCCCTCATGGATCCAGCGCGATGTGGACAAATCAGACACATCATCCCCAGGCTGTCCCCAGGAGGGCCCCCAGAATCGGCGGTCATTCCCCACATTGTCCACAGCTTCATCCACAGACAACATGGACAGTGCCTGCGGGCATCCCTAGGTTCGTCACACCCCCAGGAGACACTGGGTCAGTCATGGGCAATCGCGCAGGAGAGGGACAGTCATGAGTGTGGCCGAACTTCACCCCGCTGACCGCGAGCCCTACGACCGCGAGCCCGGCCCCGATCGCACTCCGCCCAATGACATCGCCGCTGAGCAGTCCGTGATCGGCGCGATGCTCCTGTCGAAGGATGCCATCGCCGATGTCGTCGAGCTCGTGCGCGAGGGCGACTTCTACCGTCCGAACCACCAGATCATCTACGGCACCATTCTCGATCTCTACGGCAAGGGCGAGCCGGCCGATGCCGTGACCGTCGCCGCTGAGCTGGGCCGCATCGGTGAGCTCTCGCGCATCGGCGGCGCCAACTACTTGCACACCCTCGTCTCGATGGTGCCCACGGCAGCCAATGCCAACTACTACGGCCGCATCGTGCGCGAGCAGGCAATCCTGCGCCGCCTTGTCGAGGCCGGCACGCGCATTGTCAGCATGGGCTACGGCGGCCAGGGCGATGTCGACGAGATGGTCGATCGCGCCCAGGCCGAGGTCTACGACGTCACTGATCGTCGCACCGCCGAGGATTATGTGCCGCTGCGCGACATCATGGGCGATGCGCTCAATGAGATCGAGGCGATCTCGAATCGCGGTGGCGAGATGGTCGGCGTTCCGACCGGCTTCACCGATCTCGACCAGCTCACCAACGGTCTGCATCCCGGCCAGCTGATCATCCTTGCCGCGAGACCTGCGATAGGAAAGTCCACCCTAGGTGTGGATATTGCGCGCACCGCGTCAATCAAGCACGGCCTCACCAGCGTCATCTTCTCCCTCGAGATGAGTCGCAATGAGATCGTCATGCGCCTGCTTTCAGCCGAAGCTCAGGTTCCGCTGCATCACATGCGCGCCGGCACGATGAGCGATGCCGACTGGGCGAAGCTCGCGGGCAAGATGGGCGTTGTCAGCGAGGCACCGCTGTTCATCGATGATTCGCCGAACATGACTCTCATGGAGATCCGTGCGAAGTGCCGTCGGCTCAAGCAGCGTCACGATCTTCGCCTTGTGGTGGTCGACTACCTGCAGCTGATGACCTCCGGCAAGAAGGTCGAGAGCCGTCAGCAGGAAGTCTCCGAGTTCTCTCGCTCGCTCAAGCTGCTCGCCAAGGAGCTCGAGGTTCCGGTTATTGCGATCTCGCAGCTCAATCGTGGCCCCGAGCAGCGCACCGACAAGCGTCCTATGCTCTCCGATCTGCGTGAGTCGGGCTCACTCGAGCAGGACGCCGACATGGTCGTGCTGCTGCACCGCGAGGATGCCTATGAACGCGAGTCACCGCGTGCCGGCGAGGCCGACTTCATTGTCGCCAAGCACCGCAATGGCCCCACGGCAACAGTCACCGTCGCCTTCCAGGGCCATTACTCGCGCTTTGTCGATATGGCGCAGATCTAGCGGAACTGCCTAAGTGCGTTGGCGCATTTCGCAGTGATCGTCATCCGACGACGAGCGTGCCCCTGTTGAACGTTGACGCGACGGGAGATAGTCCCGTCGTGGCCGGCCCGAGTTCCAGGGCTCCGTTGGGTGCGAACTCTGATCCGTGCGCGGGGCAGATCCATCCGGTCGCGTCACGCGTGACGGTGACTCCCTGGTGGGGGCAACGCAGTGAGATCGCCCGATATCCATTGCTCGTTCTCACCACGGCTACCGGCACGCCCTTGGCGTTGCCAATACTGACTGCACCACCGACACGAGCGAGTTCGGGAACCCGTGCTACCCGTACGGCCAACCGGCCATCGGGCAGCTTCTTCACCGCGCTACTGGCCGCTGCCGGCGGAGCAGTTCCGATACCCAGCAACAGGAGCCCGCACGTGGCTGCCAGCATCGTGCGCCGGCTCACTCCTGGCGTCTGATCTGAGTCCCGCTCGCTCATCATGAAGTCGACTGCAAGGTGACGTCGGCGGTAGCGAACTGTGCGCCATCGGCGATAGCGCCTGCGGGCAGGCCAAGGGCGCCGACAACAACGCCGGCGATACCCGGGGCGAAGGCAAGTTGAGCCCCGGAGTAGACCGTCGTGCGATTGCCTGTGGCGGTGTCTTTCGTCACCTTGGGCTTGAGCGACTTGGCGTTCGTGATCGTGAACACGGTGGTGACCGGACCAGTTCCGACGCCGGCACGAACTACACCTGCCTTGAGGTCGATCACGGGATTACGCAGCTCAACCTGCTTGTCTGATGTGGTGTTGAACAGCGCAAGAACGCTGCCAAGATGCTTCACGGTGCCCTTGGAGCCAGTGATCGGGACATGGAAGACGACCTGAGCGGAGGGTGCGGCGATCGAGTCTCCGATGACAGCGCTGGTGGCACCGCCCTTGGTGTAGAGCACAACGCCGGCCGCCTCGAGCGCGGGAGCAATTCCCTCGACAGTCTTGATGTGAGACATGCTCTGGCCGGGCTTGCCTGAGTCGGCGAGAACCGGAGCAGCGCTGTTCAGCGCGACGGCTCCGAGAAGGCAGGATGCTGCGACAAGGCTGACGAGTCTTCTCATGGGTGCTCCTTGAGGGGAATTTCGCTCACGAATAGGGCGTCATCTCATGATGCATGGGGTGAGGAGTCCGCGCGAGTCGAGCATGTCGGCGGTCACTCTCATTCATCCGCGTCGGGTGATGTCCTCATACTCCTGTGCTCCGTTGCTGGATCGGACACCCCGACGCATACTGGAGAGGTGAGAGCGGAACCACGGAAGGCGAATCGGTGATGGTGCGAGCACGACTTCGATGGGCATTGGTGACGGTCCCTGTCGCATTCGCCCTGACTGCATGCTCGGGCCCTGAGGCCCAGACGACTCAGACTCCGTCCCGGGAGTCATCACCGGCCTCTGCCTCGGCCCCGGCCGTGCCAGAGGTGGAGACGTCGGATCCGGCTAGTGGTTCGGAGCTCCCCGGACACGTGCACAACCTCGCCTTCGACGGGCCGACGCTCATCTTGGGTACGCATGAAGGCCTGTGGTCTCAGAGCCTGGGGCAGCCCCCGGTGCAGGTCTCGAAGAGCTCTTTCGACGTCATGGGATTCACCGCGACCGAGGATCGATGGCTCGCCTCCGGTCACCCGGGTGAGGGTGAGGACGGGCCTGCTGACCTCGGTCTCCTGCAATCCGCAGACCGTGGAGTTAGCTGGGAAGTGGTGTCACTGAGTGGTGAGGCCGACTTCCATCGCCTGACGGCTTCGGGTGATCGAATTTTCGGGGTCTCCTCGGTAGATGACGCGCTCCTTCGATCAGATGACGCAGGTGTTACCTGGACGAACCTGGGTTCACCCGGCCTGTTCGATATCGCGATTGATCCTGCCGATCCCGACACCTTGATCGCCACGACGGCTGACGGCCTCGTTCGAAGCACTGACGCCGGCGTCACGTTTTCCCCGCTGGCCACTCCCTCACTCATCGCCCTGCTCGCGTGGACTCCGAACTACATCGTTGGTGCGGATATCGACGGAAGAATCCTGACCTCTATCGATGGTGGGTCAGCGTGGGAGCCCCAGACGACTCTCCCCGAACAGCCAGCGGCACTAGGCGCAGATGGCTCGCGAATTGCCGTTCTGGCAGGAGCGACACTGTTCGAGTCGGTCGACGGTGGCAAGACGTTCACCGAACGCATCACGGGAATCGCCGGGCATTGAATGAGGCAAGGCCGGATCAGCGACCTGCTCCCACCAGTTCCTTCTCAGAGGCATCGGCCTTGACGGCTGACAGCGGTCGGATCGCGGTGCGCTTGGCGAAGTAGCCGCGGGGGAGCCAGCCACGTGCGGTGAGCAGAAGCACGATCACGAGCGTCACCGATGAGATGAGCATGATCGATGCGGGAACGAGCGCATCGGTGCCGGCCATCACGTAGTGAGCGGTGGCCAGGGGCCATGCGGCATACGCGATTAGATGCGTGCGGTTGAACCACGTGGCACCGGTCTTGCCCAACCGAGCCCGCACGCGTGCAACGAGCTGCACGGGAACCATCAGGTACGCCGCGATGATGCCGGTTGCCAGGGCGAGCGGCTTCCACGATGCCGTGAACGGGATCAGCACGTTGGCCCAGCTGAATCCCAGTGTCGGATCAAGAATTACCGTCACCAGGTGAATGGCCAGGGTGACGAGCGCCAGCGAGCCCAGGTACTTGTGCATGTTCATCAGCCGAACCGGTGAGCCAGCGGGGAGGACGCGCGTGCGAAGCAGCAGACCCCACATGATCGTTGCCGAGAGCAGAGTCCATGCGGTGATGCCACTAGCCCGCATCGCGAACCACATCCAGGGGAGATTCGATGACATTACGAGCCCTTCGTGGTGGCCTGGGGGGCCTTGTTCTGGGGAACAGTCACTGAGGGCTTGGCACTATTGCGTGAGCCACTCCAGTTCTTGCCGCCCTTCTTGCCGGAGGCCAGCTGCGCCTTGTACGAGGCAACCTGCTGCTCGTAGGAGGCCTGCGTGGCATTGGCGGCTGAGGAGGAACTGCCCGATACGGAGGAGCCGGTGGCCGGGCTGGCCGAGGCCACCTGAGCGGTCTGGAAGGCGAGCAATCCGGCAATGCCGGCCATCGCGCCGACAGCCAGGGCGGAAGACACCACCTTGTCCTTGGTCGACGGTCCCTTGCCCTTGCGAGCTGCGCTCATGATCTCTCCTTCGTGCCTGCCACCGTGCGTGACCTGAATTCCTGTTACGTCAGTTATAGGTAGGCAGCCATTCGGGTAAACGCCGGGAAAGGCTAAGTGCAGGTAAGGAGAGGGGTGGTCTGACCGCGCGGCGCCCAGGCTCGAGGCGGATATCCTCACGGTCAGGGGCGAATTCATGAGGGGAAATGCCGTGCAGACCATCGAACACGGGCTCGATCAACTGGTCGAGCGCGCCCGCGCACTGGCGACGCCCGGTAGCCGCACCATCCTGGGCATCACGGGCTCCCCGGGTGCCGGGAAGTCGACGGTCGCCGAGGCACTGCTGGCCGGCCTCGGCGATCTCGCCGTGCTCGTGCCGATGGACGGCTACCACCTCGCTAATCAGGTGCTGCTTGACCTCGGCCGACGCGATCGCAAGGGAGCACCCGACACCTTTGACGCGGCAGGCTACGTGGCACTTCTCGAGCGCCTTCGCGATCAGCGCGATGACGTGGTCTATGCACCACGCTTCCTGCGCGAGATCGAGGAGCCCATCGCGAACTCGATTGCCGTGCACCGTTCCACGCCGCTGATCATCACCGAGGGCAACTACCTGCTCGTCGACGACGGTGACTTCGCTCGGGTGCGTCCGCTACTCGACGAGGCCTGGTTCCTCGTGCCCGATGACGCGGTGCGCCAGGAGCGGCTCATCGCACGACATATGTCGTACGGCAAGGATCCCGAGGCCGCCCGGGCCTGGGCGCTCGGCACCGATGAGGCCAACGCTCGCTTGGTGGCGGCCACTGCCGTGCATGCGGATCACGTCATTCGGGTGATCTGAACCCGGCTTCGACTTGACGATCGGGTCGTATCCGAGACTTCCGGATACGACCCGACCGACGTGCGTTTCTGGGGCTAGCCTGCGTTGACAGTGATCGTCACCTTCTTGATCTTCTTGCCGCCATTCTCGACAGCATCGTCGTAGACCTTGACGACGGCCGTGCCCGGTGCGAGCGCCCGGAGAGCAACTACCGAGGCGTTGTCGGCGGGCAGTACCTCGACGACCGTGGGATCACTCGAGATCACGGTGTAGTTGCCGTTCTTGGCGTACTCGAATGCCGGGAACACGGCCATCTGATTCGGAATCAATTCGATCGTCTTGGTCTTCTTCTTGACCATGATCGGGGACCACGTAGCGGGATCACCGCCGATGATCGCCTCGGCCGAGCTGCTCGCAATGGCAGACGAGGCGGGTGAGGCGGCGCTCGATGCCTCGGAGCTGCTTGAGCTACCGCCGCATGCGGCGAGAGTGGCCGTGGCAAGGAGCGCCACGGCAGACGCTGATATGAGCTTGTTGGGTGTGCGCATTCGGGACTCCTCACGTCCGCCGCAGGAAGAGCGGCACTAGTGGAATCGTCCCCTGTTCGCGGGTTCAGCGCTGCGACGACACGCAGGCTTTACTCAGGTCGAACATCAATGGGTCAAGAAGAGCTCGACCACGAGGACGAGAAGACCGAGAAGGGCGTAGCCGCTGCCGAAGATCAATTGCCTTCCGAGAGGAAGCCGGGCCCGGCGGCCTGCATAGAAGCCCCAGCCGAAGAGCGAGATGAACAGCCCGATCAGGATGAACCACGTGGTGAAGTCGGTACTCCAGTGAAACAGCGTTGCCACGAGAGCGAAGACGACCGGGCCGATGCAGGGGTAGAGGTACTGCATGTTGACGATGAACACGTGCCTGCGGTCGTGCCTGTTCAGCCGTCGGTTGAACCGAATCTGAAGATCAAGAGCCTCGGAGAACGCGTGTGCCATGGCAAGCGCGAACAGAGGTGCCACGAGTACCGCCGAGACCCGACGGAACATGTACCAGGTCATGTCACCCTCGCCCTCGCTGAACACGGTCAGCGCGGTGATCATGATGATTGTTGCGTAGATGGCAGCACGAGGATCAACCCGAACGGGCCCGAAGCGCAGGCGCGGATCCTCGTGAGGATTGGTGAATTCGTCAGGCATGTGAGCCGTACTCCCGAATCACGGCATCGCTGAGCGACGGCCAGTTCTCCATGGCCCACGGGCCGAAGTCGGTGTCGGCCAGGCCGACGCAGGCCAGGTCGTGCACGGGGTCCACCCACAGGAATGATCCCGATTGCCCGAAGTGCCCGAAGGTGAATGCCGAGTTCAGGGAACCTGTCCAGTGCGGATCCTTGGAGCCACGAATCTCGAAACCCAGGCCCCAGTCATTGGGCGTCTGCCGACCGTAGGAGGGCAGGATGCCGGCCACCCCGGGAAACTGCACCGTGGTCGCCTCATCGAGAAGCTCCGGATCGAGCAGGTGCGGATCCAGCAGCTCGCGGGCGAGCAGGGCCAGATCGTCGACCGTGCCCACCATGTCCTTGGCCGGTGAGCCGTTCAGCACGGTGTTGCCCATGCCCAGGGGAGCCAGGATCCGCTCGTGCACGCAACGTGCGAGTGGCACCCCGGTGCGCTGCTCAAAGAATTCGCCCGCCGTCTCGATACCGCGATTGGAATAGATCCGACGCGTACCCGCCGCGGCAAGCTGGCGGTCATCGTCGAAGTTGAGCCCTGAGGCGTGAGCGAGCAGGTGACGAAGCGTTGACCCCTCGGGGCCGGCAGGCTCGTCGAGATCGAGTTCGCCGCCGCGAACGGCATCGAGGATGCCCAGGACGGCAATGGGCTTGGTCACGGAGGCAAATCGGCGCAAGGTATTCGTGCCGCTTGAGGAGGCCAAGGTGCCGGTGGGCCCGACCACAGCAACGGCGGCCTGCACGGGCCACGTGCCCACGATGGCGTCCAAATTCACGGCTCGACGATATCGCGAACGTCATCGCGCGAGACAAGGGCGGATGTTGGTTGGATGGGAGTAACAGGAATGAGGAGAGATGACGACGATCGACCGTGCACGGCTCCAGACCCTGCTCGAGGCCGAGCGCGCTCTGCATCATGAGCGCACCCCGAAGTCGCGTGCGGCATTCGAGCGAGCCGATCACCTTCTCGGGGGTGTCCCGATGACCTGGATGAACAAGTGGTCCGGCGGCTACCCGCTCTACCTCGCCACGGCTCATGGCAACCGCATCACAGACATCGACGGTCACGAGTACGTCGACTTCGCACTCGGCGACACTGCGGCCATGGCCGGCCATTCGCCCGCACCGACGATCGCTGCGGTTACCGAGCGCATCGGAGCTGAGGGCGGAATCACCACGATGATGCCGAGTCTTGACGCCGAATGGGTGGGCGCGGAATTGACCCGCCGCTTCGGGTTGCCGCTGTGGTCGCTCAGCCTGACGGCGACTGATGCCAATCGCTGGGCACTGCGCCTGGCGCGGATGGTGACCGGTCGTCCGATCATCGCCGCCTTCTCCTACTGCTATCACGGGTCAGTCGACGAGACCTTTGTCATCACGGGTCCGAACGACACCACGGCCCCGCGTGGCGGCAATGTCGGCCCTGCGGTACCGGTGAGCCAGACCTCGCGGGTGATGGAGTTCAACGACCTTGCCTCAGTAGAACGGGCGCTCGCGCCACGCGATGTCGCAGTCCTGATCATGGAGCCTGCGCTCACGAATATCGGCATTGTCCTGCCGGAGCCCGGATTCCTCGAGGGCGTGAGACGCCTGTGCGATGAGTACGGAACGCTGCTTCTCATCGATGAGACTCACACGATCTCCGAGGGCCCGGGTGGGTGTACCGCGGCATGGGGCCTGCGCCCCGACATCTTCGTCATCGGCAAGAGCATCGGCGGCGGTATTCCATGCGGTGCCTACGGAATCTCCCATGACGTCGCTGCACTCATCCGCGCGAACGAGGAAGCCGATCTCGTGGACGTCGGCGGAGTCGGCGGCACCCTTGCCGGCAACGTGCTCTCGACCGCGGCGATTCGCGCAACCTTGGGCGAAGTTCTCACCGATGAGGCCTTCTCGCACATGATCGCCCTGGCGACTCGCTACCGCGAGGGAGTCGAGTCAACCCTTCACGAGTTCGACGTGCCGTGGACTATCGCGCAGCTCGGTGCGCGCGCCGAGTATCGATTCACCCGCCCTGCCCCGCGTACCGGTACCGAGTCAGCAGCAGCGCATGACGATGACCTCGAGGAGTACCTGCACCTCTACATGTCGAACCGCGGGGTGCTGATGACACCGTTCCACAACATGGCATTGATGTGCCCGGCTACGACGACGGCCGATGTTGATCTGCACACGGTGCTCTTCCATGCGGCGGTCGAGAAGCTCGTCGCATAGGTGTGGGCACACGAAAGGGGGCGGTCGATGACCGCCCCCTTTCGATGTTCGCTACGAGTTGGTGACGAGCACCGGCCCTGCGGTCTTGACGCTCTTGGCGCCAAGAGACTTGCAGCTGCCATCAAGGCTGCACACCTGCGAGTACGAGGCGTTCAGCTTGATGTTTCGCGATGCTCCGCTGTCGGTGTAGACAACCTGGAACTTCTTGCCGCCCTTGGTGAAGTTGCAGGTGACATTGGTGCCCTTGGTGGGGCAGCCGTTGAATGTCGCACCGACGATCCACTTCTGCAGGGTTTGGTACGCCGCTGCACCGGGGGTGCCGTTGTACATCTGGATGCCCCAGAGATCGTTGTAGGGCTCCCAGCGGTACCAGTACACGCGGCTGATGTTCAGGCGAAGCGCATCGAGGTATGTGCGTGCGACCCAGTCAGCGGCCTTCGTGCCCTCGAGGTCGACATCGGGATTCTGCGGCCCCGGGCCCTTGAGTCCGAAGTTGTTCTCGGTATCCCAAAGCGGCTTCTTAGGTGCGCCCGCTGCGGCAAGTGTTTGTTGCCACAACTTGGCGAGTGCCGCACGGTCAACCGGGGTGCCGAGGCTTGCCGGGTAGGTGTGAGCTGCCCACACGTCGACGGGCCAGCCGTAGGCCTTCAGGGCTGCGAGGTACTTGGGGTAGAACGACTTGAACGGACCGCCGAGGCGAGTGCCGGTGCTGGGTGCGACGACAGTGGCGTTCGGATCGATGCGCTTGATGATGTCGTAGGCGTGCTTGGTGAGATCAGCCATGTCCTGTGGGCTGCCGGTCGAGAAGGTGGCGAGGTTGGCCTCATTCCACGGCTGGTACGCGGTGATCTTGCCCTTGTAGCGAGTGACGACCTGGGTGACCCAGTTGTCCCACCAGGCGATGTTGCGAGGCATGCCCGCAGCGCCCGGCTGGGGAAGTGCCGTCGGCGAGGGATCGTCGGTCGCCCAGGTGGGAGTGCCGGCGAGCACCATCAGGATGTCGTCGACACCCTTGGCCTGCGACGTTGCCACAGCGGTGTCGAGAGCTGTCCAGTCAAAGACACCCTGGGTGCGCTCGATGTTTGCCCACGAAGTGCGGTTATCCCAGAGGCGCAGGGTGCCGAAGCCGATCGATGGCCACTCCCCGAACTCGGCGTTGTAGACGTGCATGCCGAAGAGGGAGTCCTTGACAACCGTGCCCTTGGGAGTCGGGGCAGCCTGGGCCGGTGTCGCAATGGCGAGACCGGTGAGCAGGGTTGCCGAAGCGGCAATCAGGGTGAGAACACGATGACGGGTGCGAAATGACATGTGCCCATCGTGCCATCACTCGGTGAAGGCAATCGCCACCAGGGTGACGTCGTCGCGTGTCCATTCGGTGGCCTGCTCGCGCATCGCGGCGAGCACCCGCTCAAGCGTTTCGTCGGGCTCCCTTCGAATCTCCGAGGGAATGGCGAGAAGCGTCTCAAGAAGATCAGCGGTCTCGAGCATCTCTCCTGCACGGGTGGTGCCCTCGATCAGGCCGTCCGTGAATCCGACCAGGGCATCACCGACCCGCGTAGTCGTCTGGAGGGATGTCCACTCTGCGTCAAGTGCCGAGATCAAGGGACCGGTGGTGTCCAGCGCGGTCGTGATTCCGTCGCTCCCGACGAGCAGTGCGGGATGGTGCCCGGCATTGGCCCATCGGATCTCGCGAGCTGCCTGGTCGATGAGGAGGACAAGAGCTGTGGCAAATGTGCGGGAACCGCGAAGAGCCTGATGCGCCAGCCGTAGGGCACCGTCGGGTTGCGCTCCCGACGCTAGTGCCGAGTGCAGCAGGGTGCGGACCTGGAGCGCCATGACCCCGGCGGGTGCACCATGCCCTGCGACGTCACCGATCACCACGGCGATTCGTCCGCCGGGGCAAGTGACGACGTCCCACCAGTCTCCGGCGATGACGCCCTCGGCCGACGACATGCGACCGCTCAGTCGAAGGCCGGAAGGAAGGTCTACTGAGTGAGGTGCCATCGCCGAGCGCAGCGAGTCCGCAACCGGTGCATCCTGAGCGAGGCCACTACGGGCCTCGCGGGCCTCGTCAATCTCTCGCACGAGACCGCGTCGCAAGGCCTCGGCATCGAGGGCCACGGATTCGAGCTCGGGCGGCCCGGTGGGAGCGATGGGATGAAGGTGACCGGGCTCATCGGCAGCCTGCTGGAGGTCAGCGCGAATGCGCGTCAGGGGATCGAGCACCCAACGGCGCAGGCCCAGGTAGTACGCGAGCAGCAGGGCGAGCACCAGGAGGCCGGAGAGCAACAGCATCGCCCCGAGCACGCGCAGGAAGTCGACGAGGGTGTCGCTGGCGGCCAGTCGTCGTTCGTCGACGGCATCCTGCAGATCCTGCGTAGCCTGCGTCATGGCGCCATACGACGCCCAGGCAGCCTTCGAGTCGGTGATTGCCCTCGCCCTCGCTTCGTCACCGGAATCCATTGCCGCCAGGACCGGCGTTCCGTCTGCGGCGGCCCAGGCTTCTTGGGCTTCGAGTGACTTCTCGGCCAGCGGCCGGATCTCCGGTGCTGCATCGAGCTTCAGGATGATCTGGTCGATGAGTACCTCGGCACGCTCGATCTGGCGTTCGTAGTCTGCTCGACTGGCATCGCGATCGAGCAGGACGTAATCCGAGAGCGAGGCCGAGGCACTGACCTGCGCGAGCACGAGTGCCTCGACGGCATCTGCGGCGGGGGTGATGCGAGCGCGGATCGCACTGCTGGTCGCATACGTGGCCGTGAATTGGCTGAGCACGATGACCGTCGCGATGACCACCCCGAGTGCACCGAGAAGTGCTGCGGTGACAGCGCGTCGTCTCAGGCTCACTCGATCACCGTAGCGTCACGGCGTGGCCTGTGCGGATTCCGCAGCCTGCCTGATCGCCTCGCGCATGCCGGGCTCCAGGAGCAGGGAGCCCTCGAGGCTCAGATGAGTCTCATCCTGGTAGAACACGACGCCATCCTTCGCCGTCGCGCAGGTCTGCCCGTCGCAGACATGGGGAAGCGCATCGAAGACAACCGTTCCCGGGTACTTCCTCGCCACTGACATCTCTGCATCGAGTGCCGGCTTGCGATTGTCGATGGCCTCGGCCTGGTCGATCGTGTAGGCCTTGGATCCGAAGGCCTGGGCGAAGAGGGAGTGCTGGTCGACGAATTCGGGGAACTCCGGGACGGCTCCGACGATCACTACTCCGATGCCGGCCTCCCGCAGAGGTGCCACGACATCATCGATGCCCTGCTTCCAGAGCTTCGCGGCCTCGCTCGTGGAGCCTGCCATTCCACCGCTCGGAGTCTCCGCAGTGCGCCACTTGATCTCGGGATGCACGTAGCCCGCGGAGCGATTGGCGATTACCACGACATCCGGCTTGGTATCGAGTGCGAAGGCCAGTGCTGACTTCTGCCAGGCGCGGCACGGACGATCATGTGACCCGCTCGACTCCCGACCGAGGAACGGGCAGCCCGTATTGCTGGAGACGATGGTCGAGTAGCCGAGTGCAGTGCCTGCCGCGATGACGGAATCGGCAATCGCATAGGCCTGCGAGTCGCCGAGCACGAGAACAGTCGACTCACCGGTACCGAACGTGCACCTCTCGGCAGATATCTCGGTGTTCACGCAGCCCCGCGCGACCGCCGCGTGCTGATTGCGAAGGTCATTCGTGGTGGTGTCGGCGGTGACGGCCTCTCCGTCACCTGCGCCCGGATCGGTGCTCACGATGATCGGAGAGCCATCGCCGGCGGCAGTGCTGGCGACCGGAACAGAGGCTCCCCAGTTCTGATTGGCCCCGATGAGCAGGCCGAGGCACAGAGCCAGGGGAATGCCGCTGGTCGCGATGATGACGAGGGCACTGCGCAGCCTGGTCGCGGGGCGAAGCTTCCGAAGGGGCTGCTCGAGGAAGTAATAGGAGAGCAGTGCCGGGATGAGTGAGCCGAACGCGGCCACGACGAGAACCCATGGCTGACTTGGCCAGATCACGCCGGCGAACACGATCAGCGGCCAGTGCCACAGGTACCAGGAGTACGAGGTGTCGCCGAGGAACGTGAACGGACGCCAGGAGAATGCGCGGCTGACCATCGTGTCGCCCTGCGAGCCGGCCCAGATGATCAGGCAGGTGCCGACGACGGGGAACAGGGCGAGATAGCCGGGGAATGCCATTGCCTCGGTGATGCCGAAGGCGGCGTAGAGCACGAGTGCAACTCCCAGGAATCCCGCGAGTTCTCGCCACTTGTGCTCGACGACCGGAATGCGTGACAGGGCAAGTGCGAGAAGTGCGCCGAGGCCGAACTCCCACGCACGGGTGATCGGGGAGTAGAACGCGAATGTCTGCGGGCCGCCGAAGAAGGTGGTCATGCCCTCGAGCAGACTGCCCCCGTACGTCCAGACGAGCGCGAGGGCGAAGGAGCCGGCGGTGATGAGCAGGACGATCAGGAAAGGCAGGCGCAAAGGTTGTCGCGCCTTGCGTCCGAGATACCAGGCGAGCATCAGCAGGCCCGGGAACACGAGGTAGAACTGCTCCTCGACCGAGAGGGACCAGGTATTGAGCAGTGGATTGTGCTCAGCCCCTGCGGCGAAGTAGTCACCGGCCGCGTGGCCGATGACGAAGTTGGCCGAGAGGAGCAATGCACCGATACCCGTGGCCGCGGTGGCCTGCTGATCTCCGTACGGGCTCTGCAGGAAGAAGGACAGGAGAGCCACGACGCCGACGACGAGGGCCAGTGCCGGGGTCAGGCGCAGGAATCGCCGGAAGTAGAAGGTGCCCATCGCGATGCGCCCGCGCTGCGCACGCTGGCGAAGGAGCATCGCGGTGATGACGAAGCCCGAGATGGCGAAGAACACGTCGACGCCGGTGAAGCCGCCCGGGACGGGCAAGCGTGCGTGGAAGAGGACCACCAGGACAACAGCCAGTGCGCGCAGGCCCTGGATATCGGGGCGCCGGGAACTGCGCTCGCCCGTGGGCAGGGCGCAGACCTGGTCCGGGGAAGCCACGTGCCTATCTTTCACCCTGCTTCATGAGGGCCGAAATCGTCCTCATGACGGTGATCCCCCGGGGCGAGACGGGACGAAGGTCCCGTGAAGACCTGACTCTTGCCGCGTGTGAAGCCCCTACGCCCCCAGGAGGATGGAATCGCCGAACACCAACGAAGGGTCAGGTCATGGGTGCGCTAGATCTCGCACGCTGGCAATTTGCCATCACCACCGTCTATCACTTCCTTTTCGTGCCGCTCACGCTCGGAACTGTCTGGTTCGTCGTGGGATTCCAGACGGCGTACTACCGCACGGGCAACGTGAAGTACCTCAAGCTCACGAAGTTCTTCGGGAAGCTGTTCCTGATCAACTTCGCCATGGGCGTCGTCACCGGCATCGTGCAGGAGTTCCAGTTCGGCATGAACTGGAGCGAGTACTCCCGCTTCGTCGGCGACGTCTTCGGCGCACCGCTCGCGATGGAGGGCCTGCTCGCCTTCTTCCTCGAGTCCACGTTCCTCGGCCTGTGGATCTTCGGCTGGGACCGCCTGCCGAAGAAGGTCCACCTCGCGACCATCTGGGCCGCCGCAGCCGGCACCGCGCTGTCGGCCTACTTCATCCTCGCGGCGAACGCGTGGATGCAGCACCCGGTCGGCTTCGAGATCGATCCGCTGACCGGTCGCGCCGTCC
>JBJSWO010000191.1:0-15864 GCA_046085905.1 Actinomycetes bacterium
TTCGTGCCAATCCGGTGCAGCAGGCCGAGGGCGTGGCGATCGAGGCGCACCTCGATCGCGGGCGTGGCCCCGTGGCCACGGTGCTCGTGCAGCGAGGCACCCTGCGTGCCGGCGACTCGATCGTCGCGGGCGATGCCTTCGGCCGCGTGCGGGCCATGCTCGACGACGAGGGAAATGTCGTCGACGAGGCAGGCCCGTCGTTCCCCGTCCAGGTTCTGGGCCTGACCTCCGTCCCCGGCGCAGGCGACAGCTTCATGGTCGTGGCCGAGGATCGCATCGCACGTCAGATTGCCCAGACTCGCCAGGCCCGCGAGCGCAATGCGCTGCTCGCGCGCAATCGCGTCAAGCGCTCGCTCGAGGACTTCCTCGAGTCTGTCGAGCGCGGCGAGATCTCCGAGCTCACCCTCATCATCAAGGGCGACGTCTCGGGCTCCGTCGAGGCCCTCGAGGATGCCCTGCTCAAGATCGATGTGGGGGAGGAAGTGTCGCTGCGCGTCATCCACCGTGGTGTCGGCGCGATCAACAAGAACGACGTCACCCTGGCGAGCGCATCGAAGTCGGTCATCATCGGCTTCAATGTGCGACCCGAGGGCAAGGTTGCCGAGCTCGCCGCCGAAGAGGGTGTCGACGTTCGGTACTACAGCGTCATCTACCAGGCCATCGAAGAGGTCGAGGCAGCACTCAAGGGCATGCTCAAGCCCGAGTACGAAGAGGTGCAGCTCGGTACCGCCGAGGTGCGCGAGGTCTTCAAGTCCAGCAAGTTCGGCACCATTGCGGGCTGCCTCGTGCAGTCGGGCGAGATCAGGCGCAATTCCAAGGCCCGTCTCATTCGCGACGGTGCTGTCGTTGCCGAGAGCGTGGCCGTTGCCGGTCTGCGTCGGTTCAAGGATGACGTCACGGAGGTTCGCGAGGGCTTCGAATGCGGCATCAACCTGGGCAGCTTCCAGGATGTCAAGGTTGACGACGTCATCGAGACCTACGAGATGCGCGAGAAGCCGAGAAAGCCATGAGCAGTGAGGCCCGACAGCGCAAGATGGCCGATCGCATCAAGGTGATCGTGGCCGAGACCCTCGAGATGCGGATCAAGGATCCCCGTCTGGGCTTCATCACGATCACCGATGTGCGTGTCACGCCCGATCTTCGCGAGGCATCGGTGTTCTACACGGTTTACGGCGATGACGAGGAACGCACGGCCACGGCCGCGGCACTGGAGTCTGCCAAGGGAGTGCTGCGCAGCGAGGTGGGCAAGCAGACCGGCATCAAGTTCACGCCGAGCCTGGCCTTCTTCCTCGATGCGATTCCCGACAACGCTCGCCAGCTCGAGGATCTCCTGCGCCAGGCGGCCGAGGCCGATGCTCACGTGCATGAGCAGGCGGAGCGTGCCACCTACGCCGGTGATGCTGATCCGTATCGTCATCCGCGTGACGAGGATGACGAAACCGAGGCATGACCCCCGAGCGCGCAGTGCCCGTGCCCTCGGGGCTGCTCCTGGTCGACAAGCCCGGTGGCATCACCTCGCATGGCGCGGTCGCGGCTGCGCGGCGAGCGCTGGGCACTCGCAAGATCGGTCATGCTGGCACCCTTGATCCGATGGCCACCGGCCTGCTGATCCTGGGTGTCGAGGGGGCCACGCGATTGCTGGGGCACCTGGCCCTGCACGACAAGGAGTACCTCGCGACGATCCGCCTGGGCTCGACCACGGTGACCGACGATGCCGAGGGGGAGACCCTCGAGACGGCAGATCCCGCGATGCTGACTGCCATTGACTCCGACGACATCAACCGGGCGATGCTTGCCCTCACCGGCGAGATCCAGCAGGTGCCGAGTTCGGTGAGCGCGATCAAGGTCGACGGCAAGAGGTCGTATGCCCGGGTTCGAGCGGGCGAGGAGGTCGAGCTCAAGGCACGCACGGTCACGGTGTCGGACTTCGCCCTCATCGCGACTCGTCGTTCCGCCGAGGCCATTGATCTCGACGTGCGCGTCGAGTGCACGACGGGAACCTACGTGCGCGCCCTGGCGCGAGATCTCGGCATCGCACTCGGCGTAGGGGCGCACCTCACCATGCTCCGTCGCACTCGCATCGGCGCGTTCAGGATCGAGCAGGCCACGGACATCGATGGCATGAGCGCCAAGTCGCTCATTCCGCTCTCCGAGGCGGCGCGATACTGCTTCCCGACCATCGCGCTCACTGCCGAGGATGCCGATCACGTGAGCCACGGCCGCCGTATTCATCTCGCAGCCCAGGTGCCCACCGCTCTCCTCTCTCCCTCGGGTGATCTGCTTGCCCTCGCCGAGACTGACGGCGATCGTCTTCGCTACCTAGCGGTGTTCGTCGGCTGATCCAGGTGTCCTGTCTCAGGACGTCTATCGAAGCCCTTTCGCGGTCGGCGCCTTGCGTGGCACACGATTCACCGAAACATGTCGGCCTGCGTATCGGTGGCCGCCCGGCGACGCCGCAGGAGTGCCTCGTGGATCAGCTCATGACAGGAGGTATACGCTTTCCTGGACCCGAGTTGGAGGAGAATCCCATGCGCATGAGCCTTCGCGCCGCACTCGTAGGCCTCGTGGCTCTGGTGGCCGCTCTTGGCACCGTTGCACCTGCTCAGGCAGGTGTCGACACGCCTCGAGTGCTCCTGGGCAACGTGAACGGTCATTGCGCCCTGGCCAGTGGCGCAGACTCCATCACCGTCACTGGTAACCCGGGTGACAGCTTTCGCGTCTTCAACCTGGGCTGCGGTCCGATTCGCGTGCTGTTCTCCGGCGGCGCCGCGACCGGCCCTTCTTCCATTCCGCAGTACGGAAGCGGCACCTACACGCTCACCTCGGCCCCGAATTCCGGCTCGTTCCTCATCCGCCCTGATGAAAGCGTGACCCATTGGCCGTTCCTGATCGATGTCAATGTTGTCTCGTCACCAGTTGCCACTCCGGCCGCGCCTGAGGTTCATGGCGGACTCCAGCAGGTGGGCGTACCGGCATCGGGCTCCTGCGACGACGTTCCCTTCTGGGCGGGCCACTACGACGGCTACCCGGTCGGAGGCTGGGGCAAGTCGTGGGCCATGTGGATCTACGGAGGCAATGGCGGCCCGGTCTGCACTCGCGAGATTTACTTCGACCTGAATAACTACGAATACAAGTACGTCGGCCAGCGGTAACCTTCACAGGATCCCAGGAGTTCCCATGCGCATCCGGGTGATCGCGGCGGTCATCGCATCTTTGTCCGCACTCTCTCTTCTCGGAGCCGTTAGCGCGAACGCATTGCCCGCATCGGTGGCGGCAACTCATGCAGCACCAACCTGGCAGCACCCGACCACGACCTCGAAGCACATGAGCGCCGCAGATAAAGCCGATCTGCAGCAGACGGCCAATGACATTATCGCGGACTGGGATGGTTCGATTCCCGGTGTCTGGATCGGCGTATGGGATCCCAGCAAGGGCTGGGCCATCGTCTCGTCGGGCAAGGCCCAGGCCGGCAGCTCATCCGCCACGAATGCCGACCACTCGCGCATCGGATCTGTCACCAAGACCTTCGTGGCAACCGAGATTCTCAAACTGGTCGATTCAGGCAAGCTCAGGCTCTCCGACACCATCGGGAAGTTGCTTCCGCAAGTCGCGAAGAACTACCCCTACGTCCGCGACGTCACAGTGGCGTCCATGCTCGGGATGAGATCGGGAATCCCCGACTACTCCGAGGTGCCGGGCGCAATGGCAAATGCCTATCTGCATCCTGAACAGAACTGGACCGCGAGTGAGCTGATAGGTCTGGCTCTGCGCAGCGCCAAGGCGCTCGGAGCGCCGACGTACTCGAACACCAACTACATCCTGCTCGGGCAAATCGCGAAGGCGATCACAGGCAAGAGCATCTTCTCCCTCGTGAATGCGAACGCTGCGAGACTTGGACTGAAGCAGACTCGTCTCCCGAACCCGGGTGCGTCGACCATGCCGGCGCCGTTCACGCACGGCTACACCTTCACCATGGGACAGATTTCGCTCGCTGCTGCCGGAGTGAACGTCGCAATCGGCGAGGAGCAGAAAGACGATGTCACTAAGTGGGGGCAGGCAGCCGGGTCGATGTACTCGACGGTGTCCGACCTCGGCAAGTGGGCGGCGACCGGTCTGGGGACGGCCGAGCTCAGCCCTGAGTTGGCCAGGAAGCGCCTTGACGCGAAGCCGATCAATGGAGGCTTCGTCAACTACGGACTCGGTCTAGAGCGCTTCGGCGACAACTGGGTGGGCCACGACGGACAGGCCATCGGCTGGGAGTCTCGTGTCGCTTACAACACGAAGACGGGTGCAGCCCTTGTCGTGCTCGTCAACGAGACAGGTTCGCTGCGCACCGTCCTCACCTACGTGAAGGACTATTTCCCGGATATGACGGCATGACAGGGAGAGGAAGACTCCTCACGGTCGGTGCATTGGGTGCGCTATTCGCCCTCTCGGCTTGCTCGTCCGCCGGCCCCTCGGCACCCGCTGACGGTCAGTACCGGGTGCTCGCGATGTCCGGTGCTTTCGCATCTGCACCGGAGGCAACGCTCTGGGTCAAGAAGTCCTCAGTGGACCTAGTCGTCGGGGACGCGGTCACCCACTCGAACCTGACGAAGACCGCGGTTGACGCGGTAATCTGCCCGCCTGACACGAAGGGCTCGGCCTGGAGCCTCGCCAAGTCGATCGACCTCGTCGGTGTCACGTTCGAGAGCCCGGCGCTCATTGGTGATTGCGGGAGTTCCTTACCCGCGCGCATCACCCTCGTCGACCTCGCCTCGAGCAGTTCCGACGTCACCCCGTTCTCGTTCACGCGCTGGATTGAACTCTGCGACGTCACCGACACGGACTGTCCCCTGCAGAATTAGCATGCAAGGCGGCCCTGCCTGCCAGGCAGCCGTCGGGACGCGTGATCGGGGGAGGATCACCGGTCGAACGTCTAGTCTGGAGCCCTGATGAGCGATTCGATCGACAGCGTGGTCGCCTGCATAGGCGTGTTCGACGGAGTGCACCGCGGACATCGCACCCTGATCGACGCCGCGCGAGCAGTGGCCGACCGAGCGGGGCTACCGCTAGTGGCGATCACCTTCTTCCCTCACCCGGCAGCAGTATTGCGACCTCAGGCAGTGCCGCCCCAGATCGCGAGTCTCGAGGATCGCATTTCCCTGCTGCTCGAGGCCGGCGCCGACGCTGTCGAGGTCATTGACTTCACCCCCGAGTACTCGGAGATCACCCCGGTCGAATTCATCGAGGACGCGCTCGTCTCGCGCATGCACGCCGAGCACGTAGTGGTGGGGGAGAACTTCAGGTTCGGGAGCATGGCCGCCGGAACGCCCGAGGTGCTGATCCGCGAGTGCGCCGACCGCGGGATCACCGCGCACGTGATCCCGGTCGCCGCCGACTCTGCGCCGTGGTCATCGACCCGGATCCGTCGACTGGTCATGAGCGGTGAGGTCCAGGAAGCCGCAGAGGTTCTCGGTCGGCCTTTCTCCCTCACCGGCACGGTCGTGCACGGTGACCATCGGGGGCGGGAGCTCGGCTACCCCACGGCAAACGTGCAGACGGCCCCGGGCATGCTCGTTCCGGCCGACGGTGTCTACGCGGGCTGGCTCGATGCCGGCGGGGAGCGATACCCGGCGGCGATCTCCGTGGGCACGAACCCGCAATTCCAGGGGGCCGAATTGCGCATCGAAGCGTTCTGCATCGACCGCGAAGGCCTGGATCTCTACGACCTGCCGGCCCGGGTGAGCTTCGTCCGCCTCCTGCGGAGCCAGGGCGTTTTCGACTCCATGGAAGCCTTCCTCGACCAGATGGCCCTGGACGTCGAGCAGGCTCGATTCGTCCTCGATGCGCCCATCGCGTAGAATCTGAAGGCAGGCCAACGTCGTCCTGTGAATGGCTCGGGCACGCCCGA
The DNA here is from genome assembly GCA_046085905.1 of Actinomycetes bacterium. Lineage (GTDB taxonomy): Bacteria > Actinomycetota > Actinomycetes > S36-B12 > S36-B12 > CAIKZY01. The sequence goes on from JBJSWO010000191.1 coordinate 5,894, forward strand.
GCGGATCCGACGACGACAAGGAAACTCGATGGCCACGTTCTCCACCGCCCCGGTAGCTCAGGGTCTCTACGACCCCTCCCGCGAGCACGACGCCTGTGGCGTGGCCTTCGTCGCGACCTTGACCGGCATCCCCTCGCACGACATCGTCGACAAGGCCCTCACCGCACTGCGCAACCTCGAGCACCGTGGCGCCTCAGGCAGTGAGCCCGACAGCGGTGATGGCGCCGGCATCCTGATTCAGATTCCCGACTCCTTCTTCCGTGACGTCGTGCCCTTCCCGCTTCCCGATGCCGGCTCCTACGCAGCCGGCATCGCCTTCCTGCCTGTCGACGATGCAGAGCGCGCACGTGCCAAGGCGCGCATCGAGGCCATCGCTGCCGAGGAAGGCGTAGAGGTCCTGGGCTGGCGCTCGGTCCCCGTCGATGCGTCGACGGTCGGCGCGACCGCGAGAAGTGTCATGCCTGTCTTCGAGCAGCTCTTCGTCGCCACGACTCCGCGGCTCAGCGGACTCGAGCTCGATCGCATGGTGTTCGGCCTGCGCAAGCGCTCTGAGTACGATGCCGGGGTCTACTTCGGCTCGCTGTCGTCACGCACCATCGTCTACAAGGGCATGCTCACGACCGGTCAGCTCGAGCCCTTCTACCCGGATCTCTCTGATGCCCGGGTGTCCTCGGCACTCGCGCTCGTGCACTCGCGTTTCTCGACGAATACCTTCCCGTCGTGGCCACTGGCTCATCCCTACCGGTACATCTCGCACAATGGCGAGATCAACACCGTTCAGGGCAACCGCAACTGGATGCGCGCCCGCGAGTCGATGCTGACGTCTTCGGTGCTGCCAGGTGATCCCACCCGCCTGTTCCCGATCTGCGCTACCGGCGGAAGCGACTCTGCCTCGTTCGACGAGGTGCTCGAGCTGCTGCATCTCGGCGGTCGCTCGCTCCCGCACTCGGTGCTGATGATGATCCCGGAGGCCTGGGAGAACAACCTCAGCATGGATCCCGCCCGTCGTGCGTTCTACGAGTACCACGCCACCTTCATGGAGCCCTGGGACGGCCCGGCGAACGTGTGCTTCACCGATGGCTCGGTCATCGGTGCCGTGCTCGATCGCAATGGCCTGCGCCCCGGACGCTTCTGGGTCACTGACGACGGTCTGGTCGTGCTCGGATCGGAGTCGGGCGTGCTGGACATCGATCCCGCGACCATCGTGCGCAAGGGCCGCCTGCAGCCGGGCCTGATGTTCCTGGTCGACACCGTTCAGCATCGCATCATCGAGGACGACGAGATCAAGTCACAGCTCGCAGCAGAGGCCCCGTATCAGGAGTGGCTCGACGCCGGCCTCATTCATCTGGACGACCTGCCCGAGCGTGAGCACATCGTGCACACGCATGGGTCGGTCGCCCGTCGCCAGCAGACCTTCGGCTACACCGAGGAAGAGCTGCGCATCATCCTCGAGCCGATGGCCAAGCTCGGCATCGAGCCCATCGGCTCGATGGGCACCGACACTCCGGTCGCCGTGCTCTCGGCCCGCCCGCGCATGCTGTTCGACTACTTCCAGCAGCTCTTCGCCCAGGTGACCAACCCGCCGCTCGATGCGATCCGTGAGGAGATCGTCACCTCGCTGTCGAGCATCATCGGGCCGGAGGGGAATCTGCTCGAGGCGTCGCCGGAGCACTCGCGGGCAGTGGTGCTCCCGTTCCCCGTCATCGACAACGATGAGCTCGCCAAGATCCTGCACATCAATGCCGACGGCACGCAGCCGGGCTTCGCGGGCGTGCGCATAAGCGGCCTCTACCGTGTGTCCCAGGGTGGCGAGGGGCTCGCTCAGCGCCTGACCGAGATCTTCCACGAGGTCGATGCCGTCATTCGTCAGGGCAAGCGCTTCATCGTGCTGTCCGATCGTGACAGCAATGCGGAGATGGCGCCCATTCCCTCGCTGCTGCTCTGCGCTGCAGTTCACCACCACATGGTGCGCACCAAGACTCGCACCATGGTCAGCCTGCTCATCGAGGCGGGCGACGTTCGTGAGGTGCATCATGTTGCCCTTCTTGTGGGCTACGGAGCTGCCGCCGTCAATCCCTACCTGGCGCTCGAATCCGTCGAGGATCTCGTCCGTCGCGGAGTCATCGAGGGAGTCACGCCCGAGAAGGCCATGCGCAATGTCGTGAAGTCACTCGGCAAGGGCCTCCTCAAGGTCATGTCGAAGATGGGCGTCTCCACGGTGGCGTCGTACCGCGGTGCGCAGATCTTCGAGGCCATTGGTCTCTCGCGTGAGCTCGTCGATACCTATTTCGTGGGCACGTCTTCGAAGCTCGGCGGCATTGGCCTCGACGTCATCGCGCAGGAGGTTGCGGCTCGTCATGCGGTGGCTTACCCGCCGTCGGGTATCGCTCCCGCGCACCGGACTCTCGATGTCGGCGGAGAATACCAGTGGCGTCGCGAGGGCGAGCAGCACCTCTTCGATCCCGAGACCGTGTTCCGCCTGCAGCACGCCACGCGCAACAAGCGCTTCGACATCTTCCAGCAGTACACCGAGCGCGTCGACAGCCAGTCGGAGCGCCTGATGACCCTGCGCGGTCTCTTCACGATGCGTGAAGGCCTGCGTCCGCCGGTGCCGATCGATGAGGTCGAGTCGGCGGCCGACATCATCAAGCGCTTCTCGACCGGTGCCATGTCGTATGGCTCGATCTCGGCCGAGGCGCACGAGACCCTGGCTATTGCCATGAATCGCATGGGCGCCAAGTCGAACACCGGCGAGGGCGGCGAGGATCCCGAGCGCTTCCTGCCGATGGCCAATGGCGACTCGAAGCGCTCGTCGATCAAGCAGGTGGCTTCGGGCCGCTTCGGCGTCACGAGCGAGTACCTGGTCAACAGCGACGACATCCAGATCAAGATGGCCCAGGGTGCCAAGCCCGGCGAGGGCGGGCAGCTGCCCGGTCACAAGGTGTACCCGTGGGTGGCCAAGACCCGTCACTCCACGCCGGGCGTCGGTCTCATCTCGCCGCCCCCGCACCACGACATCTACTCGATCGAAGATCTCGCCCAGCTGATTCACGACCTCAAGAACGCCAACCCGCAGGCGCGCGTGCACGTCAAGCTCGTGTCGGAGATCGGCGTGGGCACGGTGGCCGCGGGCGTGGCCAAGGCGCATGCCGATGTCGTGCTGATCTCGGGCTTCGACGGCGGCACGGGTGCCTCGCCGCTCACCTCGCTCAAGCACGCCGGCACTCCGTGGGAGCTCGGCCTGGCTGAGGCGCAGCAGACCCTGCTGCTCAACGGCCTGCGCGATCGCATCGTGGTCCAGGCAGATGGCCAGCTCAAGACCGGACGCGATGTCATCATCGCGGCCTTGCTCGGCGCCGAGGAGTTCGGCTTCGCGACCGCTCCACTCGTGGTGATGGGCTGCGTCATGATGCGCGTCTGCCACCTCGACACCTGCCCGGTCGGCGTTGCCACGCAGAACCCCGTTCTGCGCGAGCGGTTCAGCGGACAGCCGGAGTTCGTCGAGACCTTCTTCGAGTACATCGCCGAGGAAGTGCGCGGCTACCTCGCCGCACTGGGCTTCCGCAGTATCGACGAGGCCGTCGGCCAGGCGGAGTTCCTGGACGTCGAGCGCGCAGTGGAGCACTGGAAGGCCTCAGGGCTTGACCTGGCACCGATCCTGCACGTGCCGGACATCGATCCGTCGGCTCCCCGTCGCCAGGTCGTCTCCCAGGATCACGGACTCGACGCGGCCCTGGATCAGGAACTGCTGCGCATCTGCGCACCGGCGATCGACAAGGCCGAGCCGATTCGCGCGACCTTCGAGATTCGCAACGTCAATCGCACAGTCGGCACCATGCTCGGCAGTGCGGTCACGCGTGCGCACGGGGGAGCGGGCCTTCCTGACGGAACCATCGACCTGACCTTCCACGGCTCGGCCGGTCAGTCCTTCGGTGCCTTCCTGCCGGCCGGTATCACCTTGCGTCTCGAGGGCGATGCGAACGACTATGTCGGCAAGGGCCTGTCAGGCGGACGCATCGTCGTGCGTCCCGACCGTGCTGCCACCTTCCGGGCGCACGAGAACATCATCGCCGGCAACGTGATCGGCTATGGCGCCACCTCGGGCGAGATCTATCTTCGCGGTCGGGTCGGCGAGCGCTTCTGCGTGCGCAACTCGGGGGCCACGGCCGTGGTCGAGGGCGTCGGCGACCATGCTCTCGAGTACATGACCGGCGGCATCGTGGCGATCCTCGGCGCGACCGGCCGCAATCTCGGGGCGGGCATGTCGGGTGGAATCGCGTTCGTCATCGATCTCGATCCGGCGAAGGTCAATCCTGAGATGGTCGAGCTCGAAGATGTTGTCGGCGACGATCTCGCGATCCTCGAGGGTGTCATCCGACGTCATGCCGAGGAAACCGAGTCGATCTTCGCGGCCGAGCTCCTCGAGAACTGGGGAGTCGCTGCTTCGCGCTTCACCAAGGTGATGCCCAAGGACTACAAGCGCGTCATCACAATCCGAGAACTGGCAATTGCCGAGGGACGCGACCCGCTCGTCGCGGTAATGGGAGGCTGACATGGCTGATCCGAAGGGTTTCCTGACCACTGACCGCGAACTGCCCACTCGTCGGCCTGTTGACGTCCGTCTGCAGGACTGGCGAGAGGTCTACAACGAGTTTCCCGGCGAGAAGCTGGAGAAGCAGGCGGGCCGTTGCATGGACTGCGGCATCCCGTTCTGCCACAACGGCTGCCCGCTCGGCAATCTCATCCCCGAGTGGAACGACCTTGTCTGGCACTCGGACTGGCAGGCGGCCTCGGAGAGACTTCACGCCACGAACAACTTCCCGGAGTTCACCGGCCGTCTGTGCCCGGCACCCTGCGAGGCCGCTTGCGTGCTCGGCATCAATGCCGACCCCGTGACCATCAAGCAGGTCGAGGTGTCGATCATCGATCGCGCCTGGGACTCCGGCTGGGTAACCCCGCAGCCGCCCGAGCGGCTCTCGGGCAAGACCGTGGCTGTCATCGGTTCCGGCCCCGCCGGTCTCGCCGCGGCCCAGCAGCTCTCGCGTGCCGGCCACACTGTCGCCGTGTACGAGCGGGCCGATCGCATCGGCGGCCTGCTGCGCTACGGCATCCCCGAGTTCAAGATGGAGAAGCGACACATCGACCGTCGCATCGCGCAGATGGAAGCCGAGGGCGTGAAGTTCCGTCCCGGTGTCGAGATCGGTGTCGATATCACCGGAGACGACCTTCGCCGCCGGTACGACGCAGTGGTCGTGGCCATCGGTGCCACGGCCTGGCGTGACCTGCCGGTGCAGGGGCGTGAGCTCAAGGGCATCTACCAGGCCATGGAGTTCCTCCCGCTCGCCAACCGGGTGCAGGAGGGCGACATGCCCGAGTCTCCGATCTCCGTCGAGGGCAAGCACGTGGTGATCATCGGCGGCGGCGACACGGGCGCTGACTGCCTCGGCACCTCGCATCGTCAGGGTGCAGCCTCCGTGACCCAGATCGAGATCCTGCCCATGCCGCCGTCCGAGCGTCCTGCCGGCCAGCCCTGGCCCACCTACCCGATGACCTACCGGGTCTCGAGTGCGCACGAGGAGGGCGGGGATCGCGTGTACGCGGTCTCGACGACTGAGTTCGTGGGCGACGAGGCGGGCAACGTGACCGGGCTTCGCCTGGTCGAGGTCGAGCCTCATGAGGGCGGTTTCCGTCCGATCGAGGGCTCCGAGCGAGTACTGCCTGCCGACTTCGTCTTCCTGAGCATGGGCTTCGTCGGCCCAGAGGCAGGCACCCTGGCCGACCAGCTCGGCCTGAGCCTCGATGCTCGCGGAAATATCGAGCGGGATGCCCAGTACCGGACTTCGGTCGACGGCGTCTTCGTGGCCGGCGATGCCGGTCGTGGCCAGTCGCTGATCGTCTGGGCGATCGCCGAGGGCCGGTCGGCGGCGGCCACGGTCGACGCGTATCTCACGGGCACGACGAATCTGCCTGCGCCGATCAAGTCAACGGCTCGCCAGTTGCTTGTGTAACCGTTTACTCACTCACGAGGTAGGCTCTGCTCCATGCGCTGCGCCAAGATCGTTGCCACGTTGGGACCTGCCACGAATTCCCCCGAGACGCTCCGGGAGCTCGTCGAGGCAGGCATGGATGTCGCCCGTCTGAACCTGTCGCATGGCAGCCACGACGTGCACGCCGAGACCTATCGCATGGTGCGCGAGGCCTCTGATGCCTCCGGACGTGGCGTGGGCATTCTTGTTGACCTTCAGGGCCCGAAGATTCGCCTGGGCAAGTTCGCGAGCGGCCCCGTCCTGCTCGAGAACGGTGCCGAGTTCATCGTGACCACCGAGGATGTTCCCGGTGATGCCCAGATGGTCTCGACCACGTACCAGGGACTCCCCGGCGACGTGAAGCCCGGTGACAAGGTGCTCGTCGACGATGGTCGGGTGGCGCTGGAGGTCGTTCGCGTTGACGGCCCGCGCGTGGTCACCGTCGTTGTCGAGGGTGGTCGGGTCTCTGACAACAAGGGCTTCAATCTGCCCGGTGCTGCGATGAGCGTGCCCGCGCTGTCCGACAAGGATCGTGACGACCTGCGCTGGGCGCTTCGCATCGGTGCCGACATGATCGCCCTCTCCTTCGTGCGCAATGCCGCCGACATCGACGACGTGCACGCGATCATGGCCGAGGAGGGCGTTCGCCTTCCGGTGCTGGCCAAGGTCGAGAAGCCTCAGGCCGTCGACAATCTCGAGGAGATCGTCGCCGCCTTCGATGGCGTCATGGTCGCTCGAGGCGATCTCGGCGTTGAGCTCCCGCTCGAGATGGTGCCGCTCGTCCAGAAGCGCGCTATCCAGATGTGCCGTGAGGCGGGCAAGCCCGTGATCGTGGCCACCCAGATGCTCGATTCCATGATCACTGCCAACCGGCCCACCCGCGCCGAGGCGAGCGACGTCGCCAATGCCGTGCTCGACGGCGCGGACGCGCTCATGCTCTCGGGCGAGACCAGTGTCGGCGAGCACCCGGCCCTGGTTATCGAGACCATGGGGCGCATCATCGAGCACATCGAGGAGCAGGCCCTCGACCAGTTGCCTCCCCTGAACGACACCCGATTCGGTTCCACTGCCCGCTCCCTCACGCGCGCTGCTGTCCAGGTCGCCGTCGACTGCGGTGCCACGCACCTCATCGCCTTTACCGAGACCGGCATGTCGGCACGCCTGGTCTCGCGCTGGCGTCCGCCCACACGACTGCTGGCCTTCACCCCGAATCCGCGCGTGCGGAGCCAGCTCTCGCTCGTGTGGGGCGTCGAGACCTTCCTCGTTCCGCAGGTGGCTCACACCGACGACATGGTGATGCAGGTCGACAAGGCACTGCTCGACATCGGGCGTGCCACCATCGGCGAGAAAGTCGTCATCGTGGCAGGTGTGCCGCCTGGGGTTCCTGGTACGACCAATGGCATGCGAGTGCACAAGATCGGCATGGCCGGCGCAGGCGGCGGCGTCTAAGTCACTAGACTGAGTTCTGTTCGACGTCCTTTAAGCCCGTCCTGTGAGGCGGGGAAGGGGGTCCTTAATGGATTCTTCACGCACGCGCATCGTCCTCGACGACTCGGATATCGCCCGTGCCATTCGCCGCATCTCCCATGAGATCGTCGAGAGTGCCAAGGGCGCTGAGGAACTCGTTCTCCTCGGCATTCCGACACGCGGCGTCGCGCTCGCCGAGCGCATCGGCAGTGCAATCGCCGACATCGAGGGTCGCACTGTCCCGACCGGATCCCTCGATATCACCTTGTATCGCGATGATCTCCGGCTAAGACCCGCGCGTGCACTCGAGCCGACGTCCATACCCAGTGAGGGCATCGACGATCGTGTCGTGGTCCTGGTCGACGACGTTCTCTTCTCCGGACGCACGGTCCGCGCTGCACTCGATGCGCTCAATGACATCGGACGCCCACGCGCTGTGCGCCTTGCCGTGCTCGTCGATCGCGGCCATCGCGAGCTGCCGATCCGCCCCGACTTCGTGGGCAAGAACCTGCCGACCTCGGTGGGTGAGCAGGTGCGCGTCAGCCTTGCCGAGATTGACGGCAGTGACTCGGTCACGATCCGCGAAGGGGAGATCGCATGAAGCATCTGCTCTCAGCCGCTGACCTCGATCGAGACCAGGCCATCACGATTCTCGACACCGCTGCCGAGCTTGCCGCGCTCACCGATCGCTCGGTGAAGAAGCTGCCGACACTCCGCGGGCGCACCGTCGTCAACCTGTTCTTCGAGGACTCCACGCGCACGCGCATCTCCTTCGAGGTAGCCGCAAAGCGACTCTCTGCCGACGTGATCAACTTCGCGGCCAAGGGCTCCTCCGTGTCCAAGGGTGAGAGCCTGAAGGACACTGCGCTCACCCTCGAGGCCATGGGTGCCGATGCCGTGGTCATTCGTCACAACCTCTCGGGCGCTCCACACCGGCTCGCCACTGCCGGCTGGATTGGCGGCAGTGTTGTCAATGCCGGTGACGGCACGCATGAGCATCCGACCCAGGCACTGCTCGATGCCTTCACGATGCGCAAGCACCTGCGCAAGGGCATAGAAGATCTCGAAGGAGTGCGCGTCGGCATCGTCGGCGATGTCCTGCACAGCCGCGTTGCGCGATCAAACGTTCTCCTGCTGCGCACCCTCGGTGCGCAGGTCACGCTGGTTGCGCCTCCGACCCTGCTGCCCCTGGGAGTTGAGAGCTGGCCGTGCGAGGTCAGTTACGACATCGACTCCGTGCTCCCGAATCTCGATGCCATCATGATGCTGCGAGTGCAGGGCGAGCGCATGCACGATGCCTACTTCCCTTCGGCCCTCGAGTACTCGCGCCTCTACGGTCTCGACAGCGCGCGCATGGCAAGACTGCCGGAGCACGCGGTGATCCTGCACCCGGGCCCGATGAATCGCGGCATGGAGATCTCGGCTGATGTTGCCGATAGCTCGCGCGCGCTCATGGTCGAGCAGGTCGCGAATGGCGTCAGTGTTCGGATGGCAGTGCTGTACCTCTTGCTCGGCGGAATGAAGGAGAACGACTGATGCCCATCGTCCTGCGCGGAGCGCGCCCCTACGGCGATGCCGCGGTTGACCTCGTCATCTCCGACGGAATCCTCGTCGAGATCCTTCCCGAGGGCACCGGCACGGGCGAGGTCATCGACTGCGCCGGCCTGGTCGCACTTCCCGGCTTCGTCGATCTGCACACGCATCTGCGCGAGCCCGGTCGCGAGGATGCGGAGACCGTCGAGTCGGGCTCGCGTGCGGCAGCTCTCGGCGGATACACCTGCGTGCATGCCATGGCGAACACGTCACCGGTCGCGGACACCGCAGGCGTCGTCGAGCAGGTCTGGCGGCTCGGTGAGCGCACCGGCCTCGTCGACGTGCGACCTGTCGGTGCGGTGACGGTGGGTCTGGGCGGCGAACGCATGGCCGAGATCGGTGCCATGGCGCACTCGGCAGCGCAGGTGCGAGTCTTCAGTGACGACGGCAAGTGCGTGCACGACGCCGCTCTGATGCGCCGAGCCCTCGAGTACGTGAAGGCATTCGACGGTGTCGTGGCGCAGCATGCACAGGAGCCCCGCCTGACAGAGAACGCCCAGATGAACGAAGGGATCCTCTCCGGGCAGCTCGGACTCACTGGCTGGCCGGCTGTAGCCGAGGAGGCGATCATCGCTCGTGATGTCCTGCTTGCCCAGCATGTCGATTCCCGGCTGCATGTCTGTCACGTGTCGACGGCAGGCTCTGTCGAGGTGATTCGCTGGGCGAAGAGCAGGGGAGTCGACGTCACCGCCGAGGTGTGCCCCCATCACCTGATCCTGACCGAGGATCTCGTCACCTCCTACGACCCGATCTACAAGGTGAATCCTCCGCTGCGCACCGCGGCCGACGTCGAGGCACTGCGCGCCGCACTCGCCGACGGCACCATCGATGCGATTGCTACCGACCACGCACCTCATCCGCACGAGGACAAGGACTGCGAGTGGG
>JBJSWO010000192.1:0-5544 GCA_046085905.1 Actinomycetes bacterium
ATCCGCAAGCACATGGCCTGGTACCTCAAGGGCTTCAGCGTGAAGCAGCAGGTGCGGCAGGCACTTGGCACGGTGGCCGACCTCGCTGAGCTCGACTCGCTGCTCGCGCAGATCGAGCCCGACCAGGATTTCAACGCTGAGGTCGGCTCCGGTCCGCGCGGACGTACTTCCGGCGAACGTCGTCCGACCCTTCCCGATGGCTGGCTCGACTCTCAGTATCTCGATGAATCGCAAGCAGCGGAGATCTCGCAGGCCGAATTGCAGGTCTCCGGAGGCTGATCACTAGATCACAAGCGGGTACCGACGGTGTGGCGACAGCCGCGTGACGTGAGTGGCGTGTGAGCATGGGGGGATGTCCACCGCAGCACCAGCGCCTTCGCGCCCGAGTGCTGCCGGTCAAGTCGCCGCGAGCGTGCCGCGCACCGGCCGAGGCATCGTCACGGCGCTCGCCATGCTGCTCGCCTTCGCCTTGCTCCTGATACCCATCGGCGTGGTCCTGCAGATCGTGCTCACGGCTCAGTTCGACGATCGCACCAAGACCCAGGCCATCGTGGTGCTCGATCCCGCACGAGTCTGGGGGGATCCGGCGCCGGTTCTCGCGGCCCGACTCGATCATGCCGCCGAGCTCTATGCCGAGGGCATCGCACCCGTGGTGATCGTGGCCGGGCCGCAGAAGTACGCCGATGCGGCCAAGTCGCACCTTCTGGGCAAGGGCGTGGCCGACGAGGACATCGTCATCTTCACCACCGGCCGCGACACCGTCGGCTCACTCCAGGTCATTGCCTCGGTGATGAAGGATCTCGACTGGTCATCGGCCACCGTGGTCACTGACCCCGCGAATGCGGCTCGCGCGGATGCCACGGCGACCCAATTCGGAATCGACGCGCACCTGTCGCCGACGAAGAAGGGCCCGGGCACTGCCCTGACCTCCGAGTACGTCGGACGCGAGACCGCGGCGCTCATGCGCTACTACCTGATCACTCGCTGGACCCAGCCGCAGATCATTCCTCAGTCCTGATCAGTGCGCGCCGTCAGTGCCCGAGATCGACCGGACTCCTGCTGGGCACGAGGGGTGTTCGCACTAGTCTCGTAACGTGACCCGCGGCTACACCGAGCATGACGCAGCTCGGTACGTGCACGAGCCTGTCAAGGAGTCCGTGCGCAGTGACTTCGCTCGCGATCGGGCACGAGTTCTCCATTCAGCGGCCCTGCGTCGACTTGCCGCCAAGACCCAGGTCATGGTCGCCGGCGAGGCAGACTTCCCGCGCACGCGCCTGACTCACACCCTCGAGGTTGCCCAGATCGCGCGCGAGCTCGGCGAGGCCCTTGGCTGCGATCCCGACATCGTCGACATCGCCGGCCTGGCCCACGATCTCGGCCATCCGCCGTACGGGCATAACGGCGAGGACGAACTCGATGCGCTCGCGGCCTCCTTCGGCGGCTTCGAGGGAAATGCGCAGTCCCTCCGCATCCTGTCGCGGCTGGAGGCCAAGATCGTCGATCCGCGCGACGGCCGCAGTGTCGGCCTGAATCTCACGCGGGCGTCGCTCGATGCCGCATGCAAGTACCCGTGGGCGCGCAAGCCGGGCCTGCGAAAGTTCGGCGTCTACGACGACGACCTGCCGATCTTCGAGTGGCTGCGAGAAGGCGCTCCCGAGGAGCGCACCTGCCTCGAGGAGCAGATCATGGACTGGGCCGACGATGTCGCCTATTCCGTGCACGATGTCGAGGACGCCGTTCACGGCGGTCATGTGCATCTCAATGAGTTCACCTCGCCCGAGGAGCGCTCGGCGCTCGTCGAGATCGCGCATCAGCGCTACGGGCTCGATGTCGGGATGCTGACCGACGCGATCGGACGGCTCACTCGACTCGAGTACTGGCCGTCCTCCTTCGACGGGTCGATGCGCGATCTCGTCGCGCTCAAGCGCTTCACGAGCTATCTCATCGGGCGCTTCTGCGTCTCGTCCCAGGTCGCGACCCAGGTCGAGTACGGCAGCGATCCGCTCACGCGCTACGCCGCGAACCTGATCGTGCCCGAGGAAGTGCGTGCCGAGGTGGCCGTGATGAAGGCGATCGCCGTGCGCTACGTCATGAACCGCGAGGGTGCCGAGGTCGAGTACGTGCGCCAGCGCGAGCAGATCGCCGAGCTCTATCACGCACTCGTGCTCGACGGTGGTCGATCGCTGGAGGCGTGGCTGAAGCCCTCATTCGATGCTGCCGTCAATGACGATGAGCGCAAGCGCGTGATTGTTGACCAGATCGCGAGCCTCACGGATGTGAGCATCGTCGACTGGCATGCCCGGCTCGTGCGTCACTGACGCATAGGAAATGCGAGAAGAGGCGGCTACTGCTTCTTCATCACGATGATCGTGAGCTTCTGGGGTGCCTCTGCCGTTCCGCCAGGGCTCGTGGCAATGACATTGACGGTCGCCGTTCCGACGGACTTCGCGGCGATATCCCAGGTGGTGGTACCCGGGACGCCCACCATGCCGTCGGTCGAGGCCGGCGCTGCGTACACGCCCTGGAAGACCTTCACGGCGGAGGCCTTGCCGGTGACCTTCGTCGACCAGGTGTAGCCGGTGGTCTTGTTGGTCGAGAGCGACAGGGTGATGTGCTCCCCGGGGATCAGGCGCACCTGAGCGGGCAGTTCGGTAACCACCAGGGTCGACTTCGGGGCAGCCGGAGCAGCCGGGGCCACGACGACTGCCGCGGCGGTGGCGAGGGAGACAGCGGCAAGGGCAATGAGGGGCTTCTTGGTCATGGGACCAGTAGAACATCCGCGGCCTAGAATCGGGGCATGGCCGGCCGGATTCGCGATGAGGACATCGCGGAAGTCCGCGAGCGGGCCAAGATCGACGACGTCGTCCGCGAGTACGTGACCCTCAAGGGCGCTGGCGGCGGTTCCCTCAAGGGCCTGTGCCCCTTTCATGACGAGCGCAGCCCCAGTTTCCACGTCACTCCCAGCAGAGGCATGTGGTACTGCTTCGGCTGCGGCGAGGGCGGCGACGTCCTGTCCTTCCTGCAAAAGATCGATCACCTCAGCTTCGCCGAGTCGGTCGAGAAGCTCGCGGCCAAGACCAATGTCGAGCTGCGTTACGTCGACGGCGGGGCAGCAGTCAATCGCCAGGCCGGCCAGCGCACCCGTCTGGTCGAGGCGCACAAGGCCGCTGCCGAGTTCTACCGCCAGCAGCTCGAGTCACCCGAGGCGCAGGTCGGCCGCGAGTTCCTGAAGGAGCGCGGCTTCGATGCCGAGGTCTGCGCGCACTTCGGTGTCGGCTACGCGCCGAAGTCATGGGATGCCCTGACCTCTCATCTGCGCAAGAAGGGCTTCACCGATGCCGAGCTGCAGGCCGGCGGCCTGGTGAGCCAGGGTGATCGCGGCATCTACGACCGCTTCCGCGGCCGCGTCGTCTGGCCGATCAAGGATCTCGCCGGTGATGTCGTCGGCTTTGGCGCGCGCAAGCTCTACGACGACGATCAGGGCCCGAAGTACTTGAACACTCCTGAGTCACCTCTCTACAAGAAGAGTCAGGTGCTCTACGGCATCGATCTCGCGCGCAAGGAGATCTCCAAGGAGCAGCAGGCGGTCATCGTCGAGGGCTACACCGACGTCATGGCCTGCCACATCGCCGGCGTCACCAATGCCGTGGCCACGTGCGGCACCGCCTTCGGCGGCGAGCACATCAAGGTGCTGCGCCGGCTTCTCATGGACTCCGACCAGATGCGCGGCAGCGTCGTGTTCACCTTCGACGGCGATGCCGCCGGCCAGAAGGCGGCGCTGCGCGCATTCGAGGAGGACCAGAAGTTCGTCAGCCAGACCTTCGTTGCCGTCGAGCCGAGCGGTCTCGACCCCTGCGATCTCCGCTTGCAGCAGGGAGATGTCGCGGTCAAGGCGCTCGTGGATCGCAAGGTGCCCCTGTTCGAGTTCGCCATCAAGTCAGCGCTCAAGCAGCACGATCTCGATCGCGTCGAGGGTCGCATCGCCGCGATGAATGACGCAGCACCGATCGTCGCGAAGATTCGTGACGCGGCTATTCGTCCCGAGTACACGCGCGAGCTCGCGAAATGGCTGGGCCTCGATGTCGAGACCGTCACCAAGGCAGTGAGTAAGGGCGCGAAGGCCTCGGCGCCCGCCGCGCGTTCGGCTGAGCCCGCTCCTCAGGTGCTGCCGAATCGTCCCTCCCAGCCGGGTCGACGTGACCCGGCCATGGTGATCGAACGCGAGGCGCTCAAGTGCGCCCTTCAGCAGCCTGCGATCGTCACGCACTGGTACGAGAGCGTCGAGGAGACGGCCTACACGCATCCGAGCGCAGTGGCCGTGCACCAGGCGATTGCCGGTGCCGGGTACCCGTCTGAGAATGTCGATGGCCTGGCCTGGATCGATGCGGTTCTCGAACACTGTGCTGACGATCAGGTGCGCAATCTGGTGCGGGAACTCTCGGTGGAGCCGCTTCCGGCCGATGCCGGTCAGGACGTTCGCTACGCCACGAGCGTCATCGCGCGTCTGCTCGAACTCGATGCCTCGCGCCGTATCGAGGAGCTCAAGGGTCGACTCCAGCGCACCGATGATGATCCCGAGGCGGCGACCGAGGTCATGCGCGATCTCATGGCACTCGAGGATTACCGCCGCTCGCTTCGGGCCAACGCGACCGGGCAGACAAACTGATGTTCGGCCTGCGCCGCACGCGCCGCCTGCCCTCGGGTATTCGCGAACGTCTCGAGATCCCGAAGGGTGAGCGCGTCATCGCCTGGGGTGTCGATCCCGTGAACGACCGTTACACCCTCGCCACCGACAAGGCGCTGTATCCCGAGCAGATCAAGGAGCGCCTGCGCTGGGATTCCATCAGCAAGGCCACCTGGGATGAGCCGATCCTCAATGTCACGGTGCATGACACGACCGGTGCGACCAAGGGAACGCTCAAACTTCGCGTGGAGGAATCCGGTGACCTGCCGGCAGCCGTCTTCGCGCTCGTGACCGAGAGCGTGGTTATCTCCGAGCACGTCGATCTCGGCGACGGAGCAGGTGCCCGCATGGTGGCCCGACGAGACGGCGATGAGGGCACCATCTGGTGGTCGGTGGTCTTCGACTCCGGGCTCAATGCCGCGGATCCGGCCCTGAGAGCCCGTGCCGACGAGGAACTCGCGGCCTTGCGCGATTCCCTGGGCATCTGAACCAGCCCGGTTCGGAGCGCCCCTGCTCTGTTGGTATCCTTCTTAGGCCTTGATCCCCCATAGCTCAATTGGCAGAGCATTCGACTGTTAATCGAAGGGTTTCTGGTTCGAGTCCAGATGGGGGAGCAATTCGTGAGGGGCCGGGAGTGATCCCGGCCCCTCACTGTTGTGAGTGGACTATTGAGTGGACTAACAGGCCCGCGGGCTCGTGAGTCAGGCGCCGAGGAGAGTCGCGATGCGCTCGGTGATCTCCTCGGGGGAGTCGGTCTCGATCGCGATGACCTTGGTGCGGGCCGTGTGGCCGGAGACCACCCGGAACTGACGGGTGCGCAGACCAAGGGCTTCGGCCAGGGACGCGATCACCGACTCATT
>JBJSWO010000193.1:0-4080 GCA_046085905.1 Actinomycetes bacterium
CTCAAGGTGACCACGAAGAAGGGCACGGCTGACGGCAAGGTCGTCGCCTATCCCACGAATGGCACAGCGCCGAGCACTCGATCCGCGCCGATCGTTCCGAATGTCGTGAGATCCGAGATCGTGCTCGCGCAGACCAACGCCGATGGCGAGATCACCATCTCGGCGACGGCCGGGGCCAGGGTCGTCGTTGATCTCATCGGCTACGTGAAGTAGCCACTGGCCGACCGGGCGCAGCGCACTGGCCTGCGTGTCGGGCCCGTTGCCTACGATGCCTAGGTGACCTCTTCGCTCGTTGACGATCTCAACGACTCCCAGCGCGCTGCCGTCGAGCATCGCGGCACCCCGTTGCTCATCGTGGCGGGCGCCGGCTCGGGCAAGACTCGCGTGCTCACTCGCCGGGTGGCTCATCTGCTGGCCACCGGCGATGCGCAGCCCGGCGAGATCCTGGCCATCACCTTCACGAACAAGGCCGCGGGGGAGATGAAGGAGCGCGTGGCCGAGCTGGTCGGCCCGCGCGCGAAGTCGATGTGGGTCTCGACCTTCCACAGTGCGTGCGTGCGCATCCTGCGCGCCGAGTCCTCGCGCCTCGGCATCTCGAGCAGCTTCACGATCTACGACCAGCAGGATTCCCTGCGACTGATGACCATGGTCATTCGCGACCTTGATCTCGACCCCAAGCGGTTCACCCCGCGCAGCTTCCTGGCTCAGGTGTCGAACCTGAAGAACGAGCTCATCGACTACGAGACATACTCCACGCGCACGACCAATCACATGGAGCAGACTCTCGCCGAGGCGTATGGCGAGTACCAGCGCCGCCTGCAGAGAGCGAATGCCTTCGACTTCGACGACCTGATCTCGGGCACGGTCGCCCTGCTGCAGCTGTTCCCTGATGTTGCCGAGCACTACCGTCGCCGATTCCGGCACATCATGGTTGACGAGTACCAGGACACGAACCATGCGCAGTACGTGCTCATCAAGGAGCTCATCGGCACCGATACGCCCTCGCTGCCGGCCGGTCAGCTGTGCGTGGTCGGTGACGCCGATCAGTCGATCTACGCCTTCCGCGGCGCGACCATCCGCAATATCGAGGAGTTCGAGCGCGACTACCCGAGCGCCCGCACGATCATGCTCGAGCAGAACTACCGCTCGACCCAGACCATCCTGACCGCAGCGAATGCCGTCATCGCGCGCAATCAGGGGCGTCGCGCGAAGAATCTCTGGACAGACTCGGGCCAGGGTGAGCCGATCGTCGTTTACGTTGCCGACGACGAGCACGATGAGGCCTCGTTCATAGCCAACACCATCGACTCGCTTACCGACAATGACGGCTACAAGCCCTCCGACATGGCGGTGTTCTACCGCACCAATGCCCAGTCTCGTTCGGTGGAAGACATCTTCGTGCGCGTGGGCATGCCCTACCGGGTCGTGGGAGGCGTTCGCTTCTACGAGCGCAAGGAAGTCCGCGATGCCATCGCGTATCTGCGCGCTTTGGCGAACCCTGCCGACGAAGTGTCACTGCGTCGCATTCTCAATACTCCCAAGCGCGGTATCGGCGATCGCGCGGAGGCGATGGTCGAGGCCTTCGCCCAGCGCGAGCGCATCAGTTTCGCCGAGGCTCTCGATCGGGCTGCTGAGGCACCGGGCATTGCCACGCGTTCACTGACCTCGATCACGGCATTCACCACCCTGATGAGCGATCTGCGCACCATCCTCGAGTCGGGGGCCACTCCTGCGACTGTTCTGCAGGCCGTGCTCGAGCAGAGCGGTTATCTGCTTGAACTGCAGTCCTCGTCGGATCCGCAGGATGAAGCACGCGTCGAGAACCTCGCTGAGTTCGAGTCGGTGGCCCAGGAGTTCGCGACTGAGAACCCCGAGGGCACCATGATCGATTTCCTAGAGCGCATCTCGCTCGTGGCCGATGCCGATCAGATCCCTGATGCCGATGGCGGCGTGGTCACGCTGATGACCTTGCATACGGCCAAGGGCCTGGAGTTCCCGGTTGTATTCCTCACCGGCATGGAAGACGGTGTCTTCCCGCATATGCGTTCCCTCGGTGATCCCAAGGAGCTCGAGGAGGAACGCCGCCTCGCCTATGTCGGCGTCACTCGTGCCAGGCAACGGCTGTACCTCACGCGTTCGATGATGCGATCCGCGTGGGGCTCGCCGGCCTACAACCCGCCGTCGCGCTTTCTCGACGAGATTCCGAATGAGGTCATGCAGTGGGAGCGCGAGGAGCCTGCGCACACTCCGGCCGGCTCCGGCGGCTGGGGCTCGTCGCCATCGAGCAGCAGTGCAGCGCTCAAGCTCGGCGATCGCGTGATCGGCACCGGCCCTGTCGTGTCGCTCTCGCCCGGCGATCGCGTCACGCACCAGAAGTTCGGCCTCGGCACGGTTGTCTCCACGGCAGGAGTCGGCGACAAGGCCGATGCCACCATCGACTTCGGTACCGCAGGCATGAAGAGACTGCTGCTGCGCTACGCGCCGGTCGAGAAGCTGTAGTCATGCGCATCGTGATCGCTCCGGCCGCGTTCAAGGGCACGCTGAGCGCTCGAGATGCCGCTGCGGCGATGGCCCTCGGTGCGCGAGATGCGCAGCCTGATGCCGAGATCATCGAGATGCCGATGGCCGATGGCGGCGACGGCACCCTCGACGTGATGCTCGGTCACGGTTACTCGGTGCTCGAGATCGACGCTGTCGATGCCCTCGGTCGTCCGTGCTCTTCCCGCATCGGCATCTCCGCCGACACCGCATTCATCGAGCTGGCCGAGGTCTGCGGCATCGCGCGGCTGACCGAGCTCGATCCGATTCACGCGAGCAGTCGCGGACTCGGCCTGGCGATGCGCGCAGCGCTCGATGCAGGGGCTCGTCACCTCATCGTCGCCATTGGCGGCAGCGCCTCGACCGACGGCGGACTCGGCATGCTGATGGCCCTCGGACTCGCGGCCACGGATGTCGCTGGTCGACCAGTCTCGCCCGACCTCGCTGGGCTCGGGCGCATTGCCGGAGTCGATTCATCGGGCCTGGACCCGCGGATCTCCTGGGTCACCCTGCTGACCGATGTCGAGAGCCCGCTGCTCGGGCCTTCGGGCGCAGCGCATGCCTTCGGCCCGCAGAAGGGGCTGGCGCCCGATCAGTGCGCGTGGGCCGATGACCTCCTGGAGCGGTGGGGCGAGCTCATTGATCCCGGCGGCGCGTTCGTCATGCTTCCGGGCGCCGGTGCGGCCGGAGGCGTCGGCTTCGCGGCGCTGACTGTGCTCGGGGCCGAGCGCCGGTCGGGGGCCGCGGCTATCGCCGAGCTGATCGACCTCGAGACGCACGTATCGGCGGCAGACCTCGTCCTGACCGGTGAGGGCGCCTTCGACACCTCGACCGCTGCGGGCAAGGCGCCGGCACGCGTCATCGAGGTTGCCCGCGACGCCTCGGTACCCGTCGAGGTGATCTCCGGCCGCGCCGCCCCCGGGCTGATGAGCCTGCAGGAGCTCGCGGGCTCACCCGAGTCAGCCATGGCCGAGCCCGCCCGCTGGCTGCGTGAGGCGGCTCGGCAGATCGTGACCAAGGTCGCAGTCCCCTAGGGGGCAGACCGCCGATTTCCCTCATGGCGGGCGGCTAAAGTCGCCGTCATGACTTCTCCCGCCCGCGTCATCATCGCCAAGCCCGGCCTTGATGGACACGATCGTGGCGCCAAGGTCGTCGCACGCGCCCTGCGCGATGCCGGCATCGAGGTGATCTACACCGGCCTGCACCAGACCCCGGCCCAGATCGTCGACGCCGCGATCCAGGAGGACGCCGATGTGATCGGCCTGTCGATCCTGTCCGGTGCTCACCTGACCCTCTTCGCCGAGGTCATGGACCTGCTCAAGGAGCGCGGGGCGACCGACATCCTCGTCTTCGGAGGCGGCATCATCCCCGACGATGACATCCCGGTTCTCAAGGACATGGGAGTCGCCGAGATTTTCACCCCCGGTACGGCCATGCAGTCGATCGTCGACTGGGTGGTAGCTCACACGAACAACGACTAATCGCACGACTCTTCACCGAATACCGCACTACCTGCACGCACCCCACATCACCGAGCAGCCG
>JBJSWO010000194.1:0-13256 GCA_046085905.1 Actinomycetes bacterium
CGACGGCGATGGCGGCGATGCGCATGTTGGCATCGAGGCCGAAGAAGATGATGAAGATCGGGACCGTGGCGACTGCGGGAATGGACCGCAGGAAGTCGATCAAGGGTTCGAAATAGCGGCTCATTCGAGGTGATGCGCCGAGCAGGGCGCCGAGGACGATGCCGGCAGTGATGCCGATGAAGAAGCCCACCACCAGGTTGCGAAGGCTCGGCACGACGTGAATCGGGAAGTACTGCCAGATCCAGTTGAGCTTGAACTGCTCCCATATTGCCGAGGCAGGGGGGAAGAACGGGTCAACCGATTCGGCACTCCAGCTCCACCACCACCAGACGAGCAGGATGGGCAGCCAGATGCCGATGAGGAAGCGGATGATCCGCGAGTTCAGCAGGCTCATGATGCCGTCCAGAAGATGAACCGACGCTGCAGGAGAACGATCAGGCGGCTGATCGACAGGCCCAGGATGCCGAGGATGAGGACGATCGCAAAGGTGACGGTCGTCTGGCCATTCGCCTGGGAGAGCAGGAGATCATGCCCGAGTCCGGGTGCGCCGCCGACGAGTCCGGAGACCACCGCGACGATCATGGCCGCTGTCGCGCTGATGCGGATGCCGATGGCGATGAACGGTGACGCTGCCGGTAGGCGTGCGTAGAGCACCTGCTTGGTTCGACCCATCCCGTAGCACCGCATGGTCTCGATGAGAACCGGATCGGCGTCGCGCACTCCATAGGCAGTCTGGATCGCGAGCGCGAAGACGATGGCGAAGACGACGAGGAAGATGCCCATCTGAAGAGTGGGGCCGAAGACCAGGATCGTGATCGGGATGATGACGATCGGCGGGATCACCTTGAAGAAGTCGAAGGTGAACTTCGTGGAGAGGAAGGCGAATCGGCTGAGGCCGATGAGGATGCCCACCGGTATCGCGATGGCGACGGCGATCAGGAATCCGTAGAGGGCCATCTGGATCGTCTGCCAGATGGAGTCCCAGGTCTCGCTCATGAAGAGCATGTTCCACAGCTCGACGAGCGTGGATGAAGCAGTAGGAACGGAGCTCCCGGCCAGGGGCCCCCACGTGGTGGCGATCTGCCAGATCAGCAGTGCCACCACTGCGGATACCAGTCCTGCGGGTATCCGTAGGGACTTCCCTGACACGGTGCTCCGTTCCTACTCGCTCGAGTTACTCAGGTATTTCAGGACGAACTAGCCGCGGTACTGCGTGGCCAGCAGGCCGGCGGTGTCGAGCGGCTTGGTCAGGTAGCCGAGAGCCAGCATCTTGCTTGCCGGGTTCTGCACATCGAGCTTGACCACCGTCTTGGGGTAGTACGGGGGGTTCGCGGCGAGTGCCTCAGCGACGGTAGAACCGGTGAGCTTGGTGCTGGCAGTGAGAACCTTCGTCATGTTGGCCTTCGATGCCATGGCGAAGGCGTTCGCTTGGGCGATCGACTTCTGGAAGGCCTTCACTGCAGCCGGGTTCTTGGCCGCGTAGTCAGCAGTGGTGACCCACATGCCGATAGCCGACTCGTTGGTGAAGAACTGCACGCCCGGTGCGCCGATGTTCTTGAGGCCTGCCGTGGTGCAGTCGGTCGTGAAGGGCTCGACGGTGAAGCCGGCGTCGATCTTGCCGCTCTTGATCGAGTCATTGACCTGCGGGAAGCCGAGGGTGACCCAGTTGATGGTGGCGGGGTTGCCGCCTGCCTTCTTGACCGCATTGGCAATGGTGACCTCACCCTGGGCCTTGCGGGCGGGAACCGAGACGGTCTTGCCCGCGAGATCCTTCCAGCTGTTGATGCCGGATGTCGGGCTCACGCAGACTCCGGTGTCGTCGAGCTTCGCGGCGATCGTCGGGTTGGTCTTGGCCTTCGCGAGGGTCGCTGCGTCGTAGCCGTCAGCGGGGGCGACGATCTTGAGGGCCATGCCCGCATTCGCGTAGGCGTTGATGGTCGGGATGCTCGGTGCGTAGGTGAAGTTCACCGCACCGGCAGCGAGGGCGGCCAGCGAGGGCGGCGGTGCCGGGAAGGTGATCACCTGGGTGACATTGATGCCGTTCTTCTTGAACATGCCCGAATCGATGCCGTACTGCAGTGCACCGGCAGCGTTGATCGGGGTCAGGCCGACCTTGATGTCGTAGGCCGCGAATGCGGGGGTTGCGGTGGCGCCGATGAGTGCAGTTGCGGCCACGGCCGCACCGGCACCGGCGGCTGCCAGCTTCTTGATTCGTGACTTGCTCACTGGACCTCCATTGATGCGTCGCGATTCTCGGGGCTCGCGATCGGTTTCCGTACTGTACGGGAATTCCCCTTCCGTGCAAGGGAATTCAGCAGTAATCGTTCGGATCGAAACGACATTTCAAGTCAAGCATTACCGATCAACTAGGTAGGGAACGGGCCTGCGCACCTGCACATGACTCTCAACCGCGCAACAGGATCAGAATGAAGGAGGCCAGTGCAAGAATGCATGTGATGGCGGCCAGTGCCATAAGGGGAACTGCCGTCAACGCGTGAGCCTGACCGAGCATGAGTTCCTGCGCGCCATGTGACCGCCTTCGCGCCAGAGGCGAGCTCAGCACGAGCACGATCGCCGCGAGAAATGCAGAAACGATGGTGACAGCGACGTGGAGTCCGTCGTGATACGCGTGAACCCCGAGTATTCCGAAGGCAACCGCCAGAACCACGAGGGTGCGATTCCAGGCAAGCCCGGTGCGTTCCGGCTGAAAGCCCGCATCGTCACTGCCGAAGGCCGCAGAGGTCGAAGGTTCGGTGGTCATCGAACGGTCAGACGGTGATGACCACGGCGATGATCGATAGCACGGCGATAACCCCGATGCCGAGGGCGAGGAAGGGCGCAAGGGTTGAGGGAGGAATGCCCTGACCGTCGCGCATGGCGCGTTCCACGCTGAGCCAGCGCCACCAGCTTCCGGCGGCCAGGATTCCGCCGAGCAGCACGAGCGCCGCGGCGAGAAGCAGTGAGACGCCCTTTGTCTCCTGGGTCGAGACAAAGGTGGCCACGGCAACCCCGAGTGCGATGAGGCCGAGCGCGGTGCGAATCCAGGCGAGGAAGGTGCGCTCATTGGCCAGTGAGAAGCGGGGATCGGGATCGGTGCCGTTGCTCAAGCGCCGATTGATCCAGTCAGGGGTTCGGTTATGCCGCATGGAAGGGCACCTTCGAGTCATCAACGACGCGCATCAGCTCGTCGACCATCACCGAATTCGCGCTGCTGAGCAGGTCAGCGGCCGTGGGGTCATCGGCGCGATTGACCATCTCACCGGGGTCGGCACTCAAGTCGTAGAGCTCGGAGATAGGAGTGCCCGCGATGCGGGTGTAGCGCAGTGCATCAGTGATCACCGTGCGCAAACGCACCGGGCCGGGCAGGGTCTCGAGTCCGTACGGCTGATCCTCCTCGACCAGGATCGATGCACGCCAGTGCGCAGCGTCGCCCTGCATCAGCGGAACGAGCGAGGTTCCCTGCACGCCGGCCATCGCAGGGACCCCGGCCAAGTCCAGGAGAGTCGGTGCGATGTCAGCGCTGCTGGCCAGATCGGTGTGGCCGCCTGAGCCCAGGCTGCCGCCGCTGATGATCAGCGGTACCCGAATCGCTGCGTCGTAGTGCGTGAAGTGCTTGAGGATGAGGCCGTGATCGCCGAAGACATCGCCGTGGTCTGAGGTGAAGAGAACGACAGTGTCATCGGCGAGGCCGAGTTCCTGAAGCGACTCGAGGATTCGACCGACGGAGTCATCGATGAACTCGATCGAGCCGAGCTCCGCAGCGAGGGCATGACGGTACTGATCCGCGGTGGGTGCCCACAGCATCATGGGATCGACATCCGGAGTCCCTCGCCGCGCCACGATGTCGCGCACGTACTGCGGTGAGGTCGCGTGATCGTCATCGAAGGAATCCGGGAGGGGCATGTCCTCGGGCCGGTGACGATGGAAGTACTCCGATGGCGGGGCGAAAGGATGATGCGGGTCGGGGAAGGAGACGAACAGTATGAAGTTCTCATGCCCGCCCGCGAAGTCATTGAGGTGATCAATGGCGGTGTCGGTGATGTACGTGGTGGGGTGAATTGCTGCAGGTACGGCGGATTCGTAGACGTGATTCCAGCCGGCGTACTGAGTCTTCGCGTTCTTTCGACCCGCCTGCGTGACCGGATCGAATCCGCGCTCGCGCGCCCAGGGCACGTAATGCCCGAACACACGGTCCCCATGCCCTGCGACAAGCGACACAGAGTCGAATCCGTAGTAGTCCGGGGGAATCACGACATCCCCACGGGCGTGCAGTTCCGAGTTCTCCCAGGAGCGGAAGTCCTCGCCGAACGGCCCTGCCACTGACGCCTCCCAGACCTCCGGCATCGCGGCCTTGATCTGGTCGAGCTGGTACTCCTCGTATCCGTATCCCATGGGCTGCAAGTGCAGCTTGCCCACGGCGGCGGTTCGCCAGCCCTCTCGCCGCAGCGCGCGCACGAAGGTGTCGCATTCGGGGTTCAGCGGGAGTCCGTTGGTGCGCAGGCCGTGGGCCGATGGCCACTGGCCGGTCATGATCGTCGCGCGATTGGGCATGCACACCGGGTTCGCCGCGAAGGCGCGGTCGAAATGGTGCCCGTCAGCGGCGAGGGCATCGATGTGCGGTGTGCGCACCGGCACCTTGCCCGAGTAGCCCAGATGATCTACACGAAGTTGATCGGCAATGATCACAACGATGTTCATGACGCCGCCTTATCGCTGCGGATGTTCGTGTGTGCGTGCATGGTGATCGTTCGGAGGCTAGCAGAGCGACACGCTAGCCCGCAGTGCCGTGAACGCATTCGCCGTCGACGTGCGTCGAAGTCACGGAGGTTTCCGTGAGCGACCAGGGATCGTTCCAGTCAACGCGCGAATCGAGGATGATGAAATCCGCCGCCATTCCGGGCGCGATGCTCCCGCGCCACGTGTCGGCATGGCTCTGCCAGGCGGCGTTGCTCGTCATGGCGTTGAGTGCCTCGAGCGGAGTGATGCGCTGAGCATCAGAGTACGAGGGATCCGCCTTGAGGGTTCGCGTGATCGCCGCCGCCATGATGGTGCGCCAGTCCGGAGGCGAGACGGGGGCATCCGACGATGCGCACACGCGCACTCCGATATCGATGGCCAGACGAAGCGGCTGCCGACTCAGGGTTCGAGTCTCACCGAGTATGGGGATCACACTTCGACCCACCACCCATCGGATGCTGGGATTCGCGTTGAGAGTGATGCCTGAGTGAGCAAGGCGCCTCAGGTCGGCATGGGCGATCAGGTCTCCGTGAATGACGTAGTGCCGCAGTTCCCCGCATGTTCCGGAGTTCTCCACGGCGTCCAGGAACGTGCTGATCGTCCTGTCACCGATGCTGTGGGCGCCCACCTGCCAGCCGCGGGAGACAGCGGCCTGCACGATTGCCATCAGCTCGGCCACCCGCTCCTCATCGGTGTCGCCCGCCACCTGGAGATGACCGCAGCAGCCATCGTCATACGGCTCGGTCACCCACGCAGTGCGACTGCGCGGGATTCCGTCAGCGAACACCTTGACCTGGGCAATATCGAGATGGCTGAACGCGCCGCCGCGTATCGGTGCGCCCCAGGAATCCAGCCCATCTGCCACAGCGCGGGCGGTCGTGCCGCCGAGACCGCCGTAGAGCAGCATCAGGTTCGCGCGCACGATCAGCTCACCCGCTGCGTCGAGCTGTCGGTAGGCCTCCACTGCGCCGAGATCCCCGGTGCCGTCCATCAGCGTGCGAGCACCCGGGCCGAGACCCGGGTCGGTGAAGGCCGTCACGCCCTGGCGCAGGAGCTCGGATTGCGCGGCGAGAACTGCCTGCTTCTGCTCGGAGACGCTCAAGGGCGGGATCGCATCATTGATGAGACCGACGGCCGCCTCGTACAGGAGCCCGGTGGGAGAGCCGTCCGGGTAGCGCACGAATATCCCGCCGGAAGGGTCAGCGGTCGAAGCCGTGACGCCCGCAGCTCGCAGTGCCGCGCTATTGCACAGGGCCTGATGCCCGGTGGCATCGCCGGCAATGACCGGGGTCTGGGGAAAGGCAGCGTCAAGATCAGCAGCGCACGGGTGGTCGCCCGGTCCCGTGCCCTTGAGTGTCGTGTCATCCCAGCCGATTGCGCGGATCCATCCGTTGGCCTCGGGGAGGGCCGTGCGAAGTCGCGCGTTGAGCTCATCAGGGGTGCGCACGCCACGCACATCGCATGCCGTCAGGGATCGTCCGTACTCATAGCCATGCAAATGCGAGTCATCGATACCCGGCAGGACACTACGGCGATCTGCATCGATCATTCGCGCACCGGCGGACGAGAGTTGCGCTGCTTCGTCGTGATCGACGACAGCAGTGATTACCCCATCCTCGATAGAGAAGGCCGAGATTCCCGGACGAAGCGGGCCGAGATCTGCATTGACGACGACAGTGCGCTGCGGCATTGCCGCATCGTGTCAGACGGATGCGGTGAAGTCAGCGATTCGCGCGATGACGCTGTCGGTTGCGAGCCCGTTGTGCTCGCGCAGATACTCCTGGCTGCCGACAGTTGCGGCGGCCGCATCGTTGAGTGCGAGCGGGAGAACGGGGATGCGCCAGCCGTTGATGGCGAGCGCCTCGAGAACGGCGCTGCCGAATCCGCCCATAAGCGTGTGCTCCTCGAGGGTGACGATGCCGACAGTCCCTGCGGCAGCATCGCGAATGGCGGAGATATTGAGCGGCTTGATCACGGGGCAGGTGAGCAGGCGCACGCTGATGCCTCGCTCGGACAGTGTGTCGGCAGCCTCGATGGCCTGCGTGACAATTGGCCCGACAACGATGAGCGTGACATCGCTGCCGTCGTGCACGAGAACCGGAGCCCCGGTCGACAGATCAGGCTGCGTGTCGTGGATACGAGGCTCCTTGTTCTTGCCGAGGCGGATGTACTTCGGGCCCGGGGTCTTCGGCAGCAACTCGACCACCGCGCGGCATTCGAGTGCATCAGCAGGGGAGTACACCTTCATATTGGGCAGCGCGCGCATGAGGGCGATGTCCTCCACCGTGTGATGGGTGTAGCCGAGGGTGCCGTACGCCAGGCCCGCGCCGACACTCACGACGGTGACGTCGAGATCGTGATAGCAGAGGTCATTGCGGATCTGCTCGAGGCAGCGAATCGTCGGGAAATTGCCGAGTGAGTAGGCGATCGGTCGCTTGCCCAGCGAGGCCATGCCGGCTGCGACGCCGATCATGGTCTGCTCGGCGATGCCGACATTCAGGAACTGATCGGGCATCTTCGCGACAAAGTCATCGACGACCTTGAATCCGATATCAGCGATGATCAGGTTCACGCGTGAGTCCTGCTGGGCCTGCTCGGTCAACGCGGCCATGAATGCGTCTCTCATCGCGCGATCCCCTCTCGCAGTGCCTCGAGCTGGGCGATCGCATCGGCGGCCTGCTCGGCATTGGGTGAATTGGTATGCCAGGGCACCGAGTTCTCCATGAAGTCGACACCCTTGCCCTTGGTCGTGTTCGCGATGACCACGCGCGGGCGATCGTGATCGCTGCCGATTGCCGCTTCGAGCGCGTCGTGATCGTGGCCATCGACCTCGACGACCTCCCAGCCGAATGCCGTCCACTTGTCGGCGAATGGCTCGAGCGAGGAGATCTCCTCGGTGGCGGCAAGGATCTGCAGGCGATTGCGGTCGATGATCGCGGTGAGATTGCCCAGGCGATGCTGCGAGGCGAGCATTGCGGCCTCCCAGTTGCTGCCTTCCTGGCACTCGCCATCGGAGAGCACGACGAAAACGCGGCGCGGGTTGCCGTCACGCTTCGATGCGATCGCGATGCCCGCGCCATAGGGAAGAGCGTGACCGAGGGCGCCTGTCGAGAACTCGACACCGGGAATTCCGTGCGCAGTGACGTGGCCGCCGAGGGGCGCGCCGTCGACGCAGTAACGGTCAAGCCACTCGAGCGGGAAGTAGCCGGCATTGCCGAGCACTGCATAGATGCCTGAAGCCGAGTGGCCCTTGGAGATCAGGATGATGTCGCGATCGGGGTCACTTACGCGGTCAGGTGCGACATTGGCGACGCGTCCGTAGAGCACCGAGGCGATGTCGATGACGGAGAGGGCGGAGCCGATATGCGAGGCTCCTGCGCCGGAGACCATGCGCACGGCGCTGATGCGGGCATCGAGGGCAAGTACGGAACTCGAGGTGGAGGGCACGCGCCGACTATAGGGTCGGTACATGCTCAAGGGTATTGATCCTCTGCTCAGTGGTGACCTACTGCACATTCTCGACGACATGGGTCACGGTGACGTTCTGATGCTCGTCGATCGGAATTACCCGGCAGCAGCCAGCGGTCGTCCGGTCGTACGTCTCGGCGAGGTGTCGGTGCTTCGTGCCGCGCGTGCGATTCTCAGTGTCTTCCCGCTCGACTCCTTCGTCGAGCATCCGCTTGAGCGCATGGAAGTGGATAACGATCCGACCAAGATGACCTCCACGCAAGAGGTCATGCTCGCTCTGGCCAGTGAGTACGAAGGTCGCCAACTCGAGTACGGAGTCGTGCCGCGACTGGACTTCTATGAGCGTGCGAAGTCAGCGTTCGCCGTCGTGCACACCCTCGACACCGTTCCCTACGGCTGCTTCTTCCTGCAGAAGGGCGTCATCTTCGAGTGACGAAGGTCGCTAGTCCTTCTTCTCCATGCGCAGCGCGTTGACCGGGCATGCCGCGATCGCTCGCTTCGCGTCCTTCACCAGATGCTCGGGAACATCGGTGACAAGACCGCTTGAGTGCAGCACCGGGTACTCCCACTCATCGAGACCGATGAGATCGGGAAGGACCTCGGCGCAGAATCCGTGACCATCGCAGGCCGTCGGATCCAGGTAGAGCCTCGCGAAGTCGTGACCCTTGCTCATGTGAAGTCCTTTCCGCCCTTGCGCACCGGTATGGCACGTGCCGCCGGGATCGGGAGCGCACGCTCAGTGGTGTGCGCAGTGCAGCGCCCGTGCAGATGGTGAGCGAGCTCGTCATGGAAGGCATGCAGCCCGGTACTGATGAAGCGGGCAGTGCCATCGGGATGCTTGCACCCACCGCGCCCCTGAATGAGCGGGAGCCGTCGCGTCACCTCGCCCAGCGTCTCGGCATCCGCCTGTGCGGTGAGCAGTAAGGCGAGATCATCGGCCACTGCCGGAAGTCCGAAGCGGCAGGGCCCGCACTGCCCGGCACTCTCACCTGCCATCCAGCGCGTGACTGAAGCGAGTTCTCGAATTCCGCAGTGCTGATCACCCAGTGCCCAGAGAATCCCGGCGCCGATCACGCCACCCGAATTGGAGACGGCGTCCGGTGACCACGGGGTGTCGATGAGTTCCTCGGCTTTCACCCAGGCTCCGCCGTAACCGCCGGTGAGGAAGCCCTTCACTGCCGCTGACTCGCCACCGCACCGCTGGAGAATCGCGCGAACCGGAGTGCCGGTCGCGACTTCAATCACACCGGGCAGGGCCACTGCTCCGCCGACGGACACGAGTGTCGTTCCGGGCGCGGCCGGATCGCCGACCGACGCGAACCATGCGCCACCGTGGCGGGCGATCAGGGCAATGTGCGCGAGGGTTTCGGCGTTCTGCACGAGGGTGGGGCGACCGTTCATTCCGCGCTGGAAGGGGCGATCCCCGTAGACGGGTGTCGCGATTCCGTCGCCTGCCCAGTGCGCGAGCGCGCTCTCCTCGCTGGCGACGTACCGTGCCGGTGGCGTGATGAGCTCGACGGGAACTGAGTCGACGCCGCGTCGCTCGGCAATGGCTGCGTCGATCGTGCCGATCACCGCGGATCCGCGATGCACGGCGATGTAGGCGTGGGTCGCTCCGATGGTGCGAGCCGCCGCCTGAATGCCGTCGAGCACCAGGTGGGGTGAGTGCGACAGAAGCACGAGGTCCTTGCTGCTCGCCGGCTCGCCTTCCATCGCGTTGGCGATGACCACCGGCTTGCGGCCACTGCTCATTGCGCGACGCGCAGCGGAACTCTCCACGACTGCATGCATCTTGCGCGAGGTCGGGAACCAGCCTCCGCCGCGGCCTCGTAGGCCGGCAACGTGCAGCTCGTCAACCAGGGCACCCGGCCTGCCGTCCGAGGCCATGGGCACGAGGGGCATCGCTCCGTAATGGCGCAGATGAGCGTCCAGGCCTCGCAGATCAAGGAGTCGTGACCCCGAGTCATCAGCGGGAAGGAGTCTGGCGGTTCGTGCGTTCATGCCTTCACGATATTTCCGTGGTATCAGCGCACGCGCATGCGACGACTAAATCCCGGTAAAGGCTCGTACTTCCGCGATGGACTCGTCGGGTCGGCTGCGTCAGGATGGAGGCATGTCCGTTCAGTCCGATCTCCTCAGTCTCTTCGCGCCCGGAACGACGATCATCGACGGTGAGCTGGTGATCGGCGGAGTTCCCGCCACGCAGCTCGCCGCCGAATTCGGCACGCCCGCGTACGTCATCGACGAGGGCTACCTGCGCGATCGGGTGCGGGCCTATCGCGATGGTCTCGCTTCCCGGTGGCCCAACAGTCGCGTCTACTTCGCCTCCAAGTCCTTTCCCTCGACGCCCGTGTATCGAGTGATGGCAGAGGAGGGCATCGGGGTAGATGTCGCAGGAGGCGGGGAGATCGTCATGGCACTGGCCGGCGGCGTGCCGGGTGCTGACCTGCTGCTGCATGGCAATGCGAAGACCGATGCGGAGCTGCGCATGGCACTCGAAGCCGGCGTCGGCCTGATCGTCATCGATAATTTTCGCGATATCGAGCGCATTGAGGCACTGGCGAATTCACCGGTTGAGGTTCTCGTGCGGGTACGTCCCAACGTCGGCGCCGCGACTCATGCAGCGATGGCGACGGCCACCGATGCCTCGAAGTTCGGCCTGCGCCTTGACGATGCCCGTGAGGCCATTCGTCGTATCGAGGCATCCACGAACTTGGTGATGAAGGGGCTGCACGTGCACGTCGGCTCGCAGATCCTGGAGGCAGCACCGTTCGCCGAGGCCATTGCGGCACTCGGCACTCTCGGTGAATTCGAGATCTACGACCTCGGTGGCGGCCTCGGCGAGCGTTACACGTACGCCGACGCGGAGCTCACTCTCGACGACTACCTCGATGCGGTCGTCGAGGCCGCGCGCGCAGCGCTCCCGCCCACGGCGCGCATCCTCCTCGAGCCCGGTCGCTCCCTCGTGGCCCGAGCCGGGTGCACTCTCTATGAAATCGTGAACGTGAAGAGCTCCGACAGCGCCGTGGCCCCGACTTTCGTGGCCGTGAACGGCGGCATGGCCGACAACCTCGAGGTCTCGCTCTACGGGCAGCGCTTCGAGGCCACCATCGTCGATGCCGTGGGCGGCGGGGAGCCGGTCACCGTGGTGGGGCGGCATTGCGAGTCAGGCGACATGCTCTCCGAGGGAGTGCCGCTGCGTGACCCCGAGCCCGGTGACATCGTTGCGGTGCCCGTGACCGGGGCCTATTGCTTCACCATGTCCAATAACTACAACGGGGCCCTGCGCCCGCCAGTGGTCTTCGTGCGTGACGGTCTCGCTCGTGCGGTGGTGCGTCGGGAGACTTACGCTGACCTAATTGTCCGAGATGTGACATTTTAGTTTCCGGGATTCCCGGAGATACCCCCGGGTAACACGAGAAGCCTTACGATTCGGACACTGAGGCCTCCCGGCCTCACATCACGTTATGGAGATTTACATGCTGAACCGACGCATGGGAGCCTCGCTGGCTGCCCTGGGCGCAACCGCCCTCCTGCTCGCCGCCTGCGGTGGCTCGTCCAGTTCCACTGCCTCGAGTGCAGCTCCGGCAGCCTCGACCGCCGCCTCCGCTGAGGCCGCCGCAGGTGTGGGCGCCTCGGCAGCCCTGCTGCCCCAGGAGTACAAGGACAAGGGTGTGGTCAATGTCGCCAGCGACATCCCCTACCCCCCGATGGAGATCCTGGCCGACGACGGCACCGTCTCGGGCCTCGACTATGACCTCTCGCAGGCCCTCGGCCAGCAGCTCGGCGTCAAGTTCAGCTTCAACAAGCAGGCCTGGGACTCCATCATCCCGTCGCTGCAGTCCGGAAACCACGACATCATCATGTCGGGCATGAACGACACTGTTGAGCGCCAGCAGACCCTCGACTTCGTCGACTACTTCCTGGGTGGCTTCTCCATCCTGGTCGCCAAGGGCAACCCCGATGGCATCACCTCGCTCAAGGATCTCTGCGGCAAGACCGTCGCCGAGGAGACCGAGGTCGCTCAGATCGATCTCATCAAGGCAGTTGCCAAGGAGTGCCCGGCGGGCCAGACCATCGAGATCCTCGAGCTCCCGTCCGACAGTGATGCCCAGAATGCGGTGCGTGCGGGCAAGGCCTCGGCTGACGTCCTCGACGCAGCAGTGGCCGGCTACAGCGCAGCCACCGCACCCGATCTCTTCGAGGTCGTCGTCGATCCCAATGAGCCCAACGGAGTCGAGCCCGTCTACACCGGCATCGGTGTCCTCAAGGAGGATTCCGGCCTGACCGCAGCCCTCCAGGCTGCGATGCAGGAGCTCATCGACAATGGCACCTACATGGAGATCATGAACAAGTACGGTCTCGGGCAGTACGCCGTGACCGAGGCTGTCATCAATGGCACCAAGGCCTGATCAGACGTTGATCTGATCGCGCACATCTGAACCGGGAAGGGGAATCGTCATGACCACCGACGTCGAGCGTTCGACGGACGATGATGTCGTGGCGATTCCCCTTCGCCATCCCGGGCGCTGGATAGCCGCGGCCGCGGTCATCGTGGTGCTGGGCCTGCTGCTCAACTCCCTCTGGAACAACGAGAACATCGCCAAGGAATACATCTGGCAGTTCATCTTCGATCCGCGCATCATCAAGGGCGTCTGGATCACCCTCGCGGTCACCGTGATCTCCATGGTGATTGCCACGATCCTGGCGATCATCCTCGCGATCATGCGAATGTCGTCGAACCCGGTGCTCCGCGGAGTCTCGTTCCTGTACATCTGGTTCTTCCGCGGCACCCCGCTGCTGGTACAGATCGTCTTCTGGGGCTACCTGGGCCTGCTCTACAAGCAGATCTCCCTGGGCGTTCCCCTCACTGACTTCCACATCTTCGCCGTCGACACCAACACGCTGATCCCTGCCTTCGTCGGCGGCGTGATCGCCCTGAGCCTGAACGAGGCCGCCTACGCGGCCGAGATCGTGCGGGCAGGCCTGCTGTCGATCGACCATGGCCAGCGGGAGGCCGCCTACTCGCTGGGCATGGGCCCCGGCTACAC
>JBJSWO010000195.1:0-2656 GCA_046085905.1 Actinomycetes bacterium
CCGGTGATGTCGGTGCGCACCATCGCCGATCTCGACGAGGGCATCGCCATCGTCAACGACTCGCGCTTCGGACTGCAGACCGGCGTGTTCACCCATGACATCCAGAAGGCGTTCCGGGCGCACCGCGATCTCGAGGTCGGCGGCGTCATCATCGGCGAGGCCCCGACCTTCCGAGCCGATCAGATGCCGTACGGCGGCATCAAGGCGTCGGGCGTCGGGCGCGAAGGCCTGCGCTCGGCCATCATGGACCTCACGCACGAGCGCGTGATGGTGCTGACCGACCTCGCCCTGTAATCGCATATGGTCGGGTAAGCACCCCGATCAGACCAGCGAGAGGCGAAGGTGAGTCGACGCATCGTCATCCTCGGCAGCACGGGTTCCATCGGAACCCAGGCTCTCGACATCGCCGCGCGGAACCCGGATGCCTTCGACATCGTCGGTCTCAGCGCCGGCGGTACGGATGTCGCGCTGCTCGCGCGACAGGCTCTTGAGTTCAGGGTCGAGGCAATCGCGGTATCCCGAGCCTCAGCAGTGTCCGATCTCCAGCTCGCGCTGTACGCAGAAGCGCAGCAGCGAGGATTCTCCACGGGTCAATTCGAGCTTCCGAAGATCCTGGCAGGTCCGGAGTCCGCAAGTGAGCTCGCCGCCTGGCCGTGTGATGTCGTGCTCAACGGAATCGCCGGCGCTGCCGGACTCGTGCCGACGCTGGAGGCACTCCGTGCCGATCGAACCCTGGCGCTGGCGAACAAGGAGTCCCTCATCATCGGCGGACCACTCGTGAAGTCGATCGCCAGGCCCGATCAGATCGTCGCTGTCGACTCCGAGCATTCGGCTCTGGCCCAGTCACTGCGCTCCGGCTCCGCTCGCGAGGTGCGCAGGCTGGTGCTGACCGCCAGCGGCGGACCCTTCCGCGGCATGACTCGCGCGCAACTTGCCGACGTGACTCCTGAGCAGGCGTTGAAGCATCCCACCTGGGCCATGGGTCCGCTCGTCACGATCAATTCCGCGACCTTGATGAACAAGGGCCTGGAGGTGATCGAGGCCCATCTGCTCTTCGACATCCCCTTCGAGTCCATCGACGTCGTGGTCCATCCGCAGTCCGTCGTGCACTCCATGGTCGAATTCGTCGACGGATCGACAATCGCGCAGGCGAGCCCGCCTGACATGAGACTTCCCATCGCCCTCGGCATGGCCTGGCCGGACCGGGTAGCCGATGCGGCGCTGCCCTGTGACTGGACCTCCCCGACAACGTGGGAGTTCCTCCCGCTCGACGAGGAGGCCTTCCCGGCCGTGAGCCTGGCCCGACGTGCCGGAGCTTCGGGCGGCACGGCCCCGGCGGTATTCAATGGCGCCGATGAGGCGTGCGTGGAGGCATTCCTCGCCGGGCGCATTCCCTTCACCGCCATCGTCGACACCGTTTCCCGGGTACTCGATGAGCATCTGACGCCGGGAAGCGGCGAATGGGTCGCCGGGAACTCCGTGACACTGGCAGGCGTCCTACATGCTGATGCCTGGTCGCGTGCCCGGGCCGCGGAGATCTCAGGAGGCTGACATGCTCGAAGTCATCGGCATCGTGCTGTTCGCGCTCCTGATCGGCGCATCCATTGCCCTTCATGAGCTGGGCCACCTCATCCCGGCGAAGGCCTTCGGGGTTCGCGTCTCCGAGTACATGATCGGCTTCGGCCCGACCCTGTGGTCCAAGGTCAAGGGCGAGACGCGATACGGGCTCAAGGCGGTTCCGCTGGGTGGCTACATCCGGATGATCGGGATGCTGCCACCGGCCAAGGGCGACGCTGAGGGCACTGCGCGTCGCATGTCGACAGGCCGCTTCGCTGTCATGGTGGCCGATGCACGTCGGGCATCAGTGGAGGAGATCGAACCGGGGGACGAGAACCGCGTCTTCTACAAGCTGCCGGTGCGCAAGCGCGTCACCATCATGCTCGGCGGCCCCACGATGAATCTGCTGCTCGCGTTCGTCCTCTTCGCGATCATGCTCGTCGGAATCGGACTCCCGCAGCCCACTCTCACCGTCTCGAGGGTCGTGGCGTGCACGCCCACTGCTGAGCAGCCCATCGCCACGCCACTGCCGTCCGGTCAGTGCCCGACCGGGTCACTTGTCGGCCCGGCCCAAGCAGCCGGTCTTCTGGTCGGTGACACCATCACGGCTGTCGACTCGGTACCTGTCACCTCGTGGGATGCGATGACAGAGTGGATCCGTGCGCATGGTGATCAGCGCGTCACCGTCTCGGTCGATCGAGCAGGTACGCCGGTTGAACTGGTCATCGACGTGGCGACCGTCGAGCGGCCCGAGTACGACGCGAATGGCGTCGCCACTGGCGCGACCATCACCTCGGGCTTCATCGGCGTGTCACCCGGGGTCGAGTACGTCTCAGCCGGCTGGTCCTCCGTGCCCTCGTACATGTGGGACATCACGGTCGCCTCGGTGAAGGGCCTGATCTCGCTGCCCGTGCGGCTCTACGAGCTGGTGAAGGACACCCTGATCGGTGGTCAGGAGCGCGCCATCGACGGCCCGGTGAGCGTCGTGGGCGTCACCCGCATCGGTGGCGAGGTGGCAGCGATGGATCAGCCCCTGGTGGCCAAGGCTGCGACCTTCCTCGGGCTGGCCGCCTCCCTCAACCTCTTCCTCTTCCTCTTC
>JBJSWO010000196.1:0-18953 GCA_046085905.1 Actinomycetes bacterium
CGCGGCAGGCGTCGTCCTCCGCGTCGGACCGGGCGTCAACGCGTGGAAGCCCGGAGACCGGGTGGTGGCGCACTGCCTCTCCGTGGACCTGGAGTCCCCGATGGGGCACAACGACACGATGATGGATCCCGAGCAGCGGATCTGGGGATTCGAGACCAACTTCGGCGGCCTTGCTGAACTCGCGATCGTCAAGAGCAACCAGCTGCTGCCCAAGCCGGCGCACCTGACCTGGGAGGAAGCAGCCTCCCCCGGTCTCGTGAACTCGACCGCGTACCGCCAACTCGTGAGCCGCAATGGCGGCGGGATGAAGCAGGGCGATGTCGTGCTGATCTGGGGTGCCTCGGGTGGCCTGGGCTCCTACGCGACCCAGTACGCGCTCAATGGCGGCGCGATTCCGGTGTGTGTCGTGTCGAGCCCCGAGAAGGCCGACCTCTGCCGGGCCATGGGCGCCGAGTTCATCATCGACCGCAATGCCGAGGACTACCGGTTCTGGAAGGACGAGAACACCCAGGACCCGAAGGAATGGCAGCGTCTGGGCAAGCAGATCAGATCACTGACCGGCGGCGATGACGTCGACATCGTCTTCGAGCATCCGGGCCGCGAGACCTTCGGAGCCAGCGTGTACGTGGCAAAGAAGGGCGGCACCATTGTCACGTGCGCCTCGACCTCGGGCTACATGCATGAATACGACAATCGTTACCTCTGGATGAACCTCAAGCGCATCATCGGCAGCCACTTCGCGAACTACCGCGAGGCCTACGAGGCCAATCGACTGATCTCCAAGGGCATGATCCATCCGACCCTGTCGAAGACCTTCCCTCTCGAGCAGGCCGGCCAGGCCGCCTACGAGGTGCACCGCAATGCGCATCAGGGCAAGGTCGGTGTCCTCTGCCTGTCCCCCGAGGAAGGGCTCGGAGTGACGAATCAGCAACTGCGGGATGAACTGCTGCCGAAGATCAATCGCTTCCGCAACGCCTGACTCAGTTCGTCCCTTTCGTCCGTACTATGGACGAGTGACGACGCCGACTGCCCAGCAGCCGTGGCAGCTCGACAGGGGTCGCTCGCGCGGTGAGATGGGCTACCTGCCAGGCCTCGATGGCATCCGCGCACTCGCCGTTCTAGGAGTGCTGCTCTACCACGCGGATCTCGGCTGGCTGCGGGGCGGATTCCTCGGGGTTGATGTCTTCTTCGTGCTCAGCGGCTTCCTCATCACCTCGCTGATTCTCGAGGAACTCGACCGAAGTGGCAGGGTCGACTTCACCCGCTTCTACATCGGTCGCGCCCGCCGGCTTCTGCCCGCATTGCTCCTCATGCTCATCATCGTCGGTGCCGTCGTGGCGATCTGGTACCGCGATGCCGCGTACCAGTTTGCGCGCGACTCTCTCGCTTCCGCGCTCTACGTCAACAACTGGTGGTACATCGCCACCGATCTGTCGTACTTCGAGTCCATCGGCCGACCACCGCTGCTGAACCACCTGTGGAGCCTTGCGGTCGAGGAGCAGTTCTACCTCGTCTGGCCGCTGCTGGCCTTCGTGGTCTACCGCCGATTTCACCGTCGCGGCGTCGGCATCTTCGCCCTCGTTCTCGCCCTGGCCTCCACCGCGTGGATGATCACCATGTCGGTGTCGCAGGGATTCCCGGATTTCGCGGATCCCAGTCGCGCGTACTTCGGCACCGACTCGCATGCGATGGGGCTGCTCATCGGAGCCGCCCTGGCCACCTTCTGGCGCCCTGGCCGGCTCCGCGCTGATGTCAGCCCAGGAGCACGCACGTTGGTCACCGGAGTCGGCGTCGTGGCCCTTGGCTCGGTGATCGGCTTCCTGGTCTTCGTCGGCGAGTACACGCCGTGGATGTATCGCGGCGGATTCCTCGTGCTCGCCGTCATCGTGGCCGTGCTGATCGCCGCCGCCAGCCACCCTGCCTCGCGCCTTGGGCCGATCATGGGAATGCGGCCGTGGCGGTACCTCGGGCAGCGCTCGTACGGCCTGTACCTGTGGCACTGGCCGATCTTCATGCTCACGCGGCCCGTCCTCGACATCCCCCTCGACGGAGTCTGGCTGCTGGCCACCCGCCTGGGCATGACTGTCCTGGTGGCCGAGCTCAGCTTCCGATTCGTCGAGATGCCCATTCGCCGCGGAGTGATCTCTCGCTGGTGGCGTCAGGCGAGGCTGACAGGCGGCCACGCCCTCGCGCGAGCCCGAGTCATCTCGATCGCGGTCATTGGCGCACTCCTCGCCGGAGTGCTCGCCCTCGGACTCTCGCTGGCGCAGGCCGCCGAGCCCGGCGTTCCCGCCGACGTGGCCGAGGCCATCGGCAGTCAGACCGATGTCACGATCGATACGCCGGAGCCGTCTCCTTCCTCCTCGGCCTCCCCTTCGGCCAGCGCCTCGGGCGTATCACGCGCCGGGCTTGCCACCGGAATCGGCGACTCGGTCATGCTCGGGGCCCGCGAGGTCGTGCGCAGCACGATTCCCGGAATCAAGATCGATGCCGCCGTGGCACGGTACCCCGGCGCCTTCCTCGGACGGATCAAGAAACTGCGAGCGACAGGACTGCTCGCCGACACGGTCGTGCTGCATCCGGGCACCAACGGCGTCCTGCCCGAGTCGATGATGCGCGACATCCTGGACCTGCTCGCTGACAGGGAGCGTGTCGTCATCGTGAACGACAACGTGCCACGCCCCTGGAATGACGCCAATAACGAGGCCATCGCATCGGTAGTTCCGGACTACCCGAATGCGGTGATCGCTGACTGGAAAAGTGCCTCACAGGATCATCCGGAGTACTTCGTCTCGGACGGCATCCACCTGACTGCCGCGGGAGCGAGGGCCTACGCGAACCTGCTGAGGAAGGTCGCGGCCGTGAAAGTACCGAAACCTCCTACCGAGACGGGTCAGCCGACTCAGTAGCGCGGCGCGCTCGAGGATCGCATCGTGCGCGGACCGCGATTATTTCGGGCCGTCCAGCACGGCTTGTGCCAGTGGCGTCGATGCTCGAGACCGATCGGATCATCAGCCGACCAGGCCACGACGTGCGGAGTTCCTGCTGTCACGATCTGATCGCAGCCGGGGCAGCGATAGTCCTTGTCCGATGAGGCTCCGCTGACCTGCCGGACATACCAGTCACCATCGGGATGACTCTCCCGCCGCTGACCGCCCAGGGGGTTCAGCGGTCGTTCGTCGTCGCGGCCATCATCGATGCGGCGATTCTTGCGACCCACGACTAGCCCTCGTAGACGCGGAAGCCTCGACCGGTCTTGCGCCCGAGATAGCCCGCCGTCACCAGGTGCTCGAGGCGCGGGGCCGGCGCGAAGCCGGGCTCACGGAACTCCAGGTACAGGGTGCGCTGGATCTCCAGGGCAACGTCGAGGCCGACAGCATCCAGAAGCTCGAACGGACCCATGGGCAGGCCGCATCCGCGCTTCATCGCGAGGTCGATGTCGTCGGTCGATGCGTAGTTGACCTCGACCATGCGAATGGCGTCGTTGAGGTACGGGAAGAGCAGGGCATTGACGATGAAGCCCGCTCGGTCTCCGCAGACGACCGGGTGCTTCTCGAGCGCCGTGACGAAAGCCGTGACCGTGTCGAGGGTCTGCGAGCGAGTGGCCACTGTCGTGACGATCTCGACGAGCTTCATCACCGGGGCAGGATTGAAGAAGTGGATGCCGATGACATCGCCGGGACGAGAGGTGGCGGCGGCGAGATCGACCACCGGAAGGCTCGAGGTGGTGGTTGCGAGGATTGCGCCGGTGCGGCAGACCGTGTCGAGCTCGCGGAAGAGGGCGAGCTTCGGCTCGGCCTCCTCGATGATGCACTCGATGACCAGGTCGCAACCGGCGAGGGCGCTGAGCTGGGTGCTGATCGAGATACGTGCCAGCGCTGTATCTCGATCGGCCGCCTCGAGCTTGCCCTTGTCGACGGCCTTGGCCGTGCTGTTCTCGATGGTGGCGCGCACTCGCTTGGCGCTCGCATCCGAACGACCGACGATCACCACCTGCTTGCCGGACTTCGCAAGTACCTCGGCGATACCTGCGGCCATGATGCCCGTACCCACGAGGCCGACCGACTCGAGTGAGCGGACTCCTGCGGCCTCGACCGGCTCTGCGGGCGTGAGCGCATCGGCAACGACCACCGGTGAGTTCGGCGCCTCGTAGGTGTAGAAGCCACGACCGCTCTTGCGACCGCGGAGGCCGGCGGTCACCATCTGCTTGAGAATCGGCGACGGTGCATGCAGGCGATCACGGCCCTGCTTGTACATCGTGTCGAGGATCTCGTACGAGGTGTCGAGACCGATCAGGTCAACGAGCGCCAGCGGTCCCATCGGGTAGCCGCAGCCGAGGCGCATCGCGTCGTCGATGTCCTCTCGCGTCGCGTACTTCTGCTCGAACATCGACACCGCATGATTGAGGTAGCCGAAGAGCAGCGCATTGGCGATGAACCCGGCCTTGTCGCCGATCACGACCGGCTTCTTGCCGAGCGACTCGGCGAATGCCACGACGCTCTCGATCACCG
The DNA here is from genome assembly GCA_046085905.1 of Actinomycetes bacterium. Lineage (GTDB taxonomy): Bacteria > Actinomycetota > Actinomycetes > S36-B12 > S36-B12 > CAIKZY01. The sequence continues at coordinate 4,512 of JBJSWO010000196.1, forward strand.
AATCATCGGAGATCACCGTGCGCACTACCTCGACGAAGGCCTGGACGGGTGCAGGGTTGAAGAAGTGGAGGCCCACGACCTGAGCCGGACGCTTGGTGGCGACGGAGATATCGGTGACCGAAAGCGACGAGGTGTTCGAGGCAAGGATCGCGTGGGCCGGCGTGATGTCATCGAGCTTCGCGAAGAGATCGCGCTTGAGCTCAAGGCGCTCGGGGATTGCCTCGATGACGAGATCTGCATCCGCAAGGTCGCCCAGGTGAGTGGTGAACGTGATGCGCCCGAGCAGGGCGTCGCGATCCTCCTCGGTGATCTTCTCGCGCTTGAGCGCTCGTGCCGTGGAGCCTTCGACATGAGCCCGGCCATTGGCCAGGGTCTGGTCGGTCATCTCGATCGCGATGACGCGGTAGCCGGAGCGCGCGATCACCTCGGCGATGCCGGCACCCATCGTGCCCAGGCCGATGACTCCGACAGTGCTGATCTCATGCGTCATGGGGTCATCCTTCCACTGGCCTAGAAGAGCCGGAGCCCGGGATCGTCAGTGCCCTTGAGTGCGTCGTAGTCGAGCACCACGCAGCGAATGCCGCGATCCTCGGCGAGGGTTCGTGCCTGGGGCTTGATCTCCTGGGCGGCGAAGATGCCGCTCACCGGAGCGAGGATCGGGTCGCGATTGAGCAACTCAAGATAGCGAGTGAGCTGCTCGACGCCGTCGATCTCCCCTCGGCGCTTGATCTCGACCGCCACGGTTCCGCCCTTGGCGTCCTTGCACAGCAGGTCGACCGGGCCGATGGCTGTCGGGAACTCGCGGCGCACCAGGCTCCAGTCGTCACCGAGCACGCCTACGTGCGTGGCCAGCAGCGCCTGCAGATGAGCCTCGACGCCGTCCTTGATCAGGCCCGGATCGACACCGAGGTCATGGGAGGTATCGCCGAGCAGCTCATGCAGGTGAATGACGAGCTGCTCCCCCGCCTTGTTCTCGACGGTCCATACCTCGACGACGTCCTCAGGAGTGTCGTCACTGACGATGCGCGTGGTGCAGGGCGGGCTCATCCAGTTGAGCGGCTTGTAGGAGCCCCCATCGGAGTGAATCAGCACCGAGCCGTCGGCTTTCATCATGATGACGCGTGTCGCCTCGGGCAGGTGCGCGGTCAGTCGTCCGACATAGTTGACGGTGCAGCGGGCAATGACAATGCGCATCCGGGAAGCCTAGGGCGCGCCTCAGCCCGCGTGCGCAGGCGAGGAGTCGAGGATGACCCGGAGTACCTGTCGCATGATGGCCGTGGCGTCATAGTCCTTCGGCGTGAACACCGCGGCCACGCCCTTCGACTTCAGCCAGGCCGCATCGGCCTCGGGAATGATGCCGCCCACCACTACGGGAATGTCGGAGACTCCAGCGGCCGCCAGGCCATCGAGCACGTCGGGCACCAGCGCCCGATGCGATCCCGAGAGGATCGACAGGCCGATGACGTCGACATCCTCGGCAATTGCGGCCGCCACGATCTGCTCGGGCGTGAGCCGGATGCCCTGGTAGATGACCTCGAAGCCGGCGTCGCGTGCCCGCACGGCGATCTGCTCGGCGCCATTGGAATGACCGTCGAGACCGGGCTTTCCGACCAGGAAGCGCAGCGGAGCGCCCTTAGCCGCGGTTGCAGCCTGAACCTCGGCGCGCACCTCGGCCAGCGCGTCGGAGCTCGGCGGAGAGGCCAGAGCCGCGGAGATGCCCGTGGGGGCGCGGTACTCGCCGAAGACCTCACGCAGGGCGCCGGCCCATTCGCCGGTGGTCACGCCCGCGCGAGCGCACGCCAGCGTGGCCTCCATGAGATTCGCATCCGTGGCGGCCTCAGCAGCAAGACGGGCCAGGGCTGCATCGACATCGGCCTGATGGCGCTCCGCGCGCCAGGTGATCAGGGCATCGATGGCCTGCTGCTCGACGGCAGGGTCGACGCTCTGCACGGCGGTATCGAGATCGGCAAGGAGCGGATTCTCCTCCGAGGACTGGAAGGCGTTGACTCCCACCACGATGTCGTCGCCGGACTCGACGCGCGCCCGACGCATCGCGTGCGATTGCACCAGCTGGGTCTTCATGTATCCGGTGTCGACGGCACTCACCGCACCGCCCATCTCGAGAACGCGGTCGAGCTCGGCGGTGGCCTCGGCCACGAGATCGGCCACGATGCCCTCGATGACGATCGAGCCGGTGAAGATGTCGTCATACTCGAGAAGGTCGCTCTCGAACGCGAGTACCTGCTGGATGCGCATCGACCATTGCTGATCCCACGGGCGCGGCAGGCCGAGCGCCTCATTCCAGGCTGGCAGCTGCACGGCGCGAGCACGAGCATCCTTGGAGAGGGTGACGGCGAGCATCTCCAGCACGATGCGCTGCACGTTGTTCTCGGGCTGCGCCTCGGTCAGGCCGAGGGAGTTGACTTGCACTCCGTAACGGAATCGGCGCTGCTTGGGATTCGTGACGCCATAGCGCTCTGCCGTGATGCGATCCCACAACTCGACGAAGGCGCGCATCTTGCACATCTCCTCGACGAAGCGCACGCCGGCGTTCACGAAGAACGAGATTCGCTCGACCACCTCGCCGAAGCGCTCCTCGGGCACCTGACCGGAGTCACGCACGGCATCGAGCACAGCGATGGCCGTGCTGAGCGAGTAGGCGATCTCCTGAACGGGGGTCGCACCGGCCTCTTGCAAGTGGTAACTGCAGATGTTGATCGGATTCCACTTGGGAACGTTGTTGACCGTGTAGGCGATCATGTCGGTGATCAACCGCAGAGAGGGAGCCGGCGGGAACACGTAGGTACCGCGCGACAGGTACTCCTTGATGATGTCGTTCTGCGTGGTGCCGGCCAGCAGCTCGGGCGAGGCACCCTGCTCCTCCGCGACCGTGACGTAGAGCGCGAGCAGCCACATGGCTGTCGCATTGATGGTCATCGACGTATTCATCTCGCCCAGCGGGATCTCGTCGAACAGCTGGCGCATGTTGCCCAGGTGAGACAGAGGAACTCCCACCTTGCCTACCTCGCCTCGCGCCATCACCGAGTCGGGGTCGTAGCCCGTCTGGGTCGGCAGGTCGAAGGCAACCGAGAGCCCGGTCTGGCCCTTGGCCAGATTGCGGCGGTAGAGCGCATTGGACTCGACGGCAGACGAATGACCCGCATACGTGCGGATCAGCCAGGGACGGTCCTTCGGGTTGGGCATGCTGGGAGGGTATCTAGGCCACGAGTCGCGAGGCAGCCCCTCTCACGAGACACTGCTCACATGCCTGGGTGGAACTCGTTTTCCTACGTCTTCGGTCCGCTCGTTGCGGCCGGGCTCATCACCTTCTTCGTGTTCTTCCTCCGCTGGGCCTTTCGGCGCGGGGCATCGGTCGTGGCGGCCCCGGCCAGGCCCGGTCGCACGGAGGAGTACGGGATACTCACGCCGGTCGCCTCCCCCGGCACCTACGTCGAGGGCGAGATGATCCGGCGTCGGCTGGAGGATGCGGGAATTCGCTGCAATCTCGCCCAGACCCTCGACGGCCCGAGGGTCATGGTGTGGCCGGCTGATGAGGAGCGGGCCAGGGCAGTGATCTCGCGCTAGCCCTGCGCCTGAACACTGGCTCCGAGCGCGGTGAGCTGATCGACGAAACCTGCGTATCCGCGATCGATATGCGAGGCGCCGTAGACGGTCGTGACACCGTCGGCCACCAGGCCGGCCAGCACGAGCCCTGCACCTGCACGGATGTCGGTGGACTCCACCGGCGCACCGGAGAGCCGATCGACGCCGCGCACGAGGGCGTGATGGCCGTCGGTGCGCACGTCGGCACCGAGACGCGCTAGTTCCTGGACGAAGCGGAATCGCGCCTCGAACAGGTTCTCGGTGACGAGTGCGGCACCCTCCGCGATGGAGTTGAGGGCGATGAACTGGGGCTGGAGATCGGTGGGGAAACCGGGATACGGCAGCGTCACGATGTCGACGGCCTTCGGCCGTTCGCGCATGACCACTCGGAAGCCGTCATCGGTGCTGGTGATCTCGGCTCCTGCCGTGGCGAGCTTGTCGAGGGCGATCCGGAGGTGCTCGGGGTTGGCATTGCGCACGGTGATGTCACCGCCGGTGATTGCCGCGGCAACGGCCCAGGTTCCGGCGACGATGCGATCGGAGACCGTACGGTGAGTGACCGGATGGAGCGACTCCACCCCCGTGATGGTCAGCGTCGAGGAGCCGATGCCGTCAATGCGGGCACCCATCTCGGTCAGCATCTCGCAGATATCGACGATCTCGGGCTCTCGGGCCACGTTGTCGATCACCGTGACGCCATCAGCGAGCACCGCTGCCATGACGATGGTCTCGGTGGCTCCGACGCTCGGGAAGTCGAGCCACACGCTGGCTCCGTGAAGTGCCGGTGCACTAGCTATGAGATAGCCGTGCTCATTCGTCACCGAGGCACCCATGCGCTCAAGCCCATCGATATGCATGTCGAGTCCGCGAGACCCGATGTTGTCGCCGCCAGGCAGGGCCACGTCTACCTGTCCGCATCGAGAGAGCAGCGGCCCGAGCACGCAGATGGACGCTCGCATGCGCCGTACGAGGTCGTAGTCGGCACGGTGCTCCAGGGTCTCGGGAACCGAGATGACGACCTGCGCCTGCGCCTTGTCGTGGGTGACCTCGCAGCCGAGCCTGCGCAGCAGCTCGGCCATGATCTCGACGTCGAGGATGTCGGGCACCTCGGTCAAGGTGGTGGCGCCCTCCGCCAGGAGTGCGGCCGCCATGAGCTTGAGGACCGAATTCTTGGCACCCGTGACCCGGACCTCGCCGACGAGTCGTGAGCCTCCGGTCACGGTCAGGGTCTCCACGGGAGCAGTCTACGGACGTGACCTAGGCCTCGTGGCTGCTGCAGGCGCGTACAGCGGGAGTCCCATACGCTGAGGGCATGGTCAATCTGACGCGCATTTACACCCGTACCGGCGACGATGGCACCACCTCACTCGGTGACATGAGCCGGACGGGAAAGAATGACCCGCGGCTGAAGGCCTACGCCGACGTCGACGAGGCGAACTGCACGATCGGCGTGGCCTTGGCCACTGCCGAATTCGATGACGAGGTACGCGGGCTCCTCCTGCGGGTGCAGAACGATCTCTTCGACGTGGGAGCCGACCTCTGCACGCCCGTGATCGACAATCCCCCGCATGAGCCGCTTCGCGTGACACAGGCCTACATCGACGTGCTCGAGGCGGCCTGCGACACCTACAACGACATGCTCGAGCCCCTGCGCTCGTTCATCCTCCCCGGCGGCACCATCGCCGCCTCGCATCTGCACGTAGCGCGCACGACCGTGCGCCGCGCGGAGCGCTCCACCTGGGCTGCCTTGGACACCTATCACGGCGGAATGAATCCCCTGACCGCGACGTACCTCAACCGCCTCAGCGACCTTCTCTTCATCCTGAGTCGCGTGGCAAACAAGGACGCCGGAGGCGACGTGCTCTGGACCCCGGGCGCGAGCCGCTGATTCACTCCCCCGCACATGACTGAGGCCGGCCCCTACGGGGCCGGCCTCAGTGCACTGCGATGCTGCTAGCGAAGGCCCTTGGCCACGCTGGCGATGTTGATGCGGGTCTCTGCCCTGCGAATGGCCGCGGCCTCGTTCTCGGCGCCCGCTGCCTGCGCTGCGGCAAGTGCGACCTTCGCGCGATCGAGATCGATGTCGTCTGCGAGTTCGGCAATCTCGGCAATGACATTTACCGAATCCTTGGCCACCGAGAAGAAGCCACCGTGGACAGCCACGAGCAACTTGCTTCCGTCAGTCTGCTCGATACGAAGTGGACCCTCGACGAGCATCGCCAGCACGGGCTCGTGCCCGGGCAGGATGCCGATCTCGCCCTCGGGCGTCTTGGCGACCACGCTCTTCGCGCTGCCCTGCCACAGGGACCGCTCGGCGGAGACGACCGCGACGTTCAGCTCAGCCATGATGGATTAGTTGCCCTTCGCGAGTGCTGCGGCGTTCTTCTCGACGTCGTCGATGCCACCGCACATGAAGAAGGCCTGCTCGGGCAGGTGGTCGTAGTCACCCTCGCACAGGCGACGGAACGAGGAGATGGTCTCCTCGACCGGCACGAACGAGCCAGGCTGGCCGGTGAAGGCCTCGGCCACGAACATGTTCTGCGACAGGAAGCGCTGGATACGGCGGGCGCGGCCCACGATGATCTTGTCTTCCTCGGAGAGCTCGTCGATTCCGAGAATCGCGATGATGTCCTGGAGATCATTGTAGCGCTGCAGGATCTCCTTGACGCGAGCGGCAACGGCGTAGTGCTCGTCGCCCACGTAACGCGGGTCGAGAATGCGCGAGGTCGAGTCGAGCGGATCCACGGCCGGGTAGATACCCAGCTCGGAGATCGGACGCGACAGAACGGTCGTGGCATCGAGATGCGCGAACGTGGTGGCCGGGGCCGGGTCGGTCAGGTCGTCAGCGGGCACGTAGATGGCCTGCAGCGAGGTGATCGAGTGACCACGGGTCGAGGTGATGCGCTCCTGGAGAACGCCCATCTCGTCAGCCAGGGTCGGCTGGTAGCCCACGGCAGACGGCATGCGGCCGAGCAGCGTGGAGACCTCGGAACCGGCCTGAGTGAAGCGGAAGATGTTGTCGATGAAGAGGAGGACGTCCTGCTTCTGAACATCGCGGAAGTACTCGGCCATGGTCAGGGCGGTCAGGGCGACGCGCAGACGCGTTCCCGGCGGCTCGTCCATCTGGCCGAAGACCAGGGCGGTCTTCTCGATGACGCCCGACTCGGTCATCTCGAGGAAGAGGTCATTGCCCTCACGGGTGCGCTCGCCGACACCGGCGAACACCGACACGCCACCGAAGTTCTCGGCCACGCGGTAGATCATCTCCTGGATGAGGACGGTCTTGCCGACGCCGGCGCCGCCGAACAGGCCGATCTTTCCGCCCTTGACGTACGGGGTCAGCAGGTCGATGACCTTGATGCCGGTCGCGAACACCTCGGTCTTGGACTCGAGCTGATCGAAGGCAGGAGCCTGGCGGTGGATCGACCAGCGATCCTTGATGTCCAGCGAGGACTCCGGCACGTCGAGCGGCACGCCCAGGGTGTTCCAGACGTGGCCCTTGGTGACATCGCCGACGGGGACCATGATCGGATCGCCGGTGTCGGTCACGGCAGCACCGCGGACGAGGCCGTCGGTGGGCTGCATCGAGATGGCGCGGACCATGTTGTCGCCGATGTGCTGCGCGACCTCAAGGGTCAGCATGCGCTTCTCGCCCTCGGTGATCGAGACGTCAACGTGGAGTGCGTTGAACAGCTCGGGCATTGCCTCGACGGGGAACTCAACGTCGACGACCGGGCCCGTGACGCGAGCGACGCGTCCGACGCCGGTGATCTTCTCAGCCGTTGCGGTCATGGTTGTTCCTTCTCCTACCGTTAAGCGGACAGAGCGTCGGCGCCGCCGACGATCTCGCTGATTTCCTGGGTGATCTCGGCCTGGCGGGCCTGGTTGGCCTGACGTGACAACGTCTTGATGAGCTCTTCGGCGTTGTCGGTTGCGCTCTTCATGGCGCGGCGGCGAGCGGCGTGCTCGGATGCTGCGGACATGAGGAGTGCGGAGTAGATGGAATGCTGCACGAAGCGCGGAAGCAGGCCATCGAGGACTGCCTCCGGACCGGGCTCGAACTCGTAGAGCGGCGAGGGGTTCTCGCCCTTCTCGACGACCTCGTCGACGACCTCGAGCGGCAGGATGCGACGCACGCGGGCTTCCTGGGTCACCATCGAGACGAAGTGGGTGTAGACGATGTGAATCTCGTCGACACCGCCCTCGGCCGAGGGGGTGAAGAAGGCATCGAGCAGATCGGTGCCGATCTCCTTCGCCTTCGCGTAGGTGGGCTGATCGGTGAAACCGACGTACGTTCCGCCCATCGCGCGCTCGCGGAACTTGTAATAGGCCACGCCCTTGCGACCGACGACATAGGGAATCGCCGTGATCCCCTTCTCCGCGAGATTGCGGATAAGGCCCTCGGCCTCCTTGATCGCATTGGACGAGTACGCGCCGGCAAGCCCGCGGTCAGCCGTCACGACGAGCACTGCCGCACGAGTGCGGTTCTCGGCGTTAGCCATCAGCGGGTGCTTGGACACGTCGGACGCACCCGTCGCAGCGGCCGAGATCGCCTCGACCATCTGGTTCAGGTACGGCAGTGACGCATCAAGGCGCTGCTGTGCCTTCACGATGCGCGATGAAGCGATGAGCTCCATGGCCTTCGTGATCTTCTTGGTCGCCTGGACGGAGCGAATGCGCCGCCTGTAGACCCTGAGCTGTGCACCCATCGAGTTAGCCCCGAACCGCCCGCTTGATCTGGGTGGGGTCGATCTCGGAATCGGCAATCGCCTCAACCGGGGCGTCATTGACCAGGATGTGGCCGGCCGACGTCGTGAACTGCTTCTTGAAGTCAGCGATCGACTTCTCGAGAACGGAGATCGAGTCGTCGGAGAGATCCGTGGTGGTGCGGATCGCATCGAACACGCCGGCATTGGTGCGCTCGACGTAGTCGAGGAACTCGGCATCGAAACGACGGATGTCCTCGACCGGGACGTCGTCGAGCTGACCGGTGGTACCGGACCACACCGAGACGACCTCGCGCTCCATCGACTGGGGCTTGTACTGAGGCTGCTTGAGCAGCTCGACCAGGCGAGCACCGCGCTCGAGCTGCGCCTTGGACGCGGCATCGAGATCGGAGCCGAAGGCTGCGAAGGCCTCGAGCTCGCGGAACTGGGCGAGGTTCAGGCGCAGACGGCCGGCGACCTTCTTCATCGCCTTGGTCTGTGCCGAGCCGCCGACGCGCGACACCGAGATACCGACGTTGATGGCCGGGCGGACGCCCGAGTTGAACAGGTCAGACTCGAGGAAGCACTGGCCGTCGGTGATGGAGATGACGTTGGTCGGGATGTAGGCCGAGACGTCGTTGGCCTTGGTCTCGATGACCGGGAGACCGGTCATGGAGCCGGCGCCCATCTCGTCGGAGAGCTTGGCGCAACGCTCGAGCAGGCGGGAGTGCAAGTAGAAGACGTCACCGGGGTAGGCCTCGCGTCCCGGCGGACGGCGCAGCAGCAGCGACACGGCGCGGTAGGCCTCGGCCTGCTTCGACAGGTCGTCGAACACGATGAGAACGTGCTTGCCGCTGTACATCCAGTGCTGGCCGATGGCCGAGCCCGTGTACGGCGCGAGGTACTTGAAGCCTGCGGGGTCGGAGGCCGGGGCGGCGACGATGGTGGTGTACTCCATGGCGCCGTACTCCTCGAGCGCACCCTTCACCGAGGCGATGGTGGAGCCCTTCTGGCCGATGGCGACGTAGACGCAGCGCACCTGCTTCTTGGGATCACCGGTCAGCCAGTTCTCGCGCTGGTTGAGGATGGTGTCGAGGCAGACCGCAGTCTTGCCGGTCTGGCGGTCACCGATGATCAGCTGGCGCTGGCCGCGGCCGATGGCGGTCATGGCGTCGATGGCCTTGATACCGGTCAGCAGCGGCTCCTTGACGGGCTGGCGCTCAACGACGGTCGGGGCCTGCACCTCGAGGGCACGGCGGCCCTCGGCTGCGATCGGGCCCAGGCCATCGATCGGGTTGCCCAGCGGATCCACCACGCGGCCCATGAAGGCATCGCCCACGGGAACCGAGAGGACCTCGCCGGTGCGACGCACGGCCTGGCCTTCCTCGATCTTCGAGCCGTCGCCGAGGAGCACGACGCCGATCTCGCGAACGTCGAGGTTCAGGGCCACGCCAAGGAGGCCGCCCTCGAACTCCAGCAGTTCGTTGGTCATTGCCGAGTGGAGGCCTTCCACGCGTGCGATGCCGTCACCGGTCTCGATGACGCGACCAACCTCTTCACGAGCTGTCTCCGGCGAGTACGCCGCGACGTTCCGCTCGATCGCATCCCGGATCTCTTCCGGTCGGATCGTCAGCTCCGTCATGGGGTCCTGCTCTCTTTCTCGGCCCGCTGGTGCGGGAATCTGTCGTTTCTGTGTGGCGTGCGGGTGGTGCGGTTCTGCTTAGCCGAGGATCGCTCGGCGTGCCTGCTCGAGGCGGGACGCGACAGTGCCGTCGATGACCTCATCGCCGACCTTGACATGTGCGCCGCCCAGGACGGACGGGTCGACCGCGACGTTCAGGCGAACGGTGCGGCCCTTCAGTGCGCTCAGTGCTGCCGTGAGACGCGCCTTCTGGTCATCAGTGAGGGGTGCGGCCACGCGAACCTCGGCCACCAGCTTCTGGCGCTGGGTGGCCGCGAGCTCGCAGAGCACGTCGACGACCGAGTCGATACGACGACCGTGCAGGTGACCCACCGCGTACTCGAGGACCTGGGTAGTCGTCGCTGTCGTGCGCGAGCCGATGAGATCACGCACGATGCGGGCCTTGACCGCCGCCGGCTGCGACGGCGAGGTGAGTGCCATCTGCAGTTCGGAGGAGGCATCCAGGGCGCGTCCGAAGAGGAAGAGCTCCTCCTCGGTCGAGTCGAGGGTGCCGTCGGCCGCTGCTCCCGCGAACGCCGCCTGGAAGGCCAGCTGCTCGATGGCGAGCAGGAGATCCTGGTCATTCGACCAGCGCTCGGCCACGACATCCGCGAGGACATCGACCGCGAGCTCTCCGACGCGGCCACCGAGGATCTGGCGAACCAGAGCCTGACGACCGGCGGCCGACTGGCCCGAGTCAGCCAGCGCGGTGCGCAGCTGCTTCTCGGTATCCAGCAGGCCGGAAACGGACAGCAGATCAGCCGCAAGCCCACGGGCATCCGAACTCCCGAGACGGGAATCGAGTGCCTCCGACAGGCGTGCGAGGGATCCGCGGCTGGCTCCGAGCATCAGCGTGCCGCCTGCTGCTCGAGATCGGCGATGAAAGCATCGACGGTGGCGCGGACGCGTGCGTCGTCTTCGAGGGACTGGCCCACGACCTTGCCGGCCAGGCCCACGGCGAGCTCGCCCACCTGGCGGGTCAGCGCCGAGGTGGCCTGGTTGCGCTCGGCCGCGATCTGAGCCTCGGCCGCTGCCGTGACCGCCGCGGCCGCCGTGCGAGCCTCATTGCGAGCCTCCTCGACGATCGCCGTGCGATCGGCCTGAGCCTGGGTGCGAATCGCCGCCGCTTCCTCGCGAGCCGAGGCAAGTGCTGCCTTGTACTCGTCGAGCACGCGCTGCGCCTCGGCCTGGGTCTCATCAGCCTTGGCAAGGCCGCCCTCGATGAGCTCGGTGCGCTCGGCAAGGGTCTTCTTGATCGCCGGGAGTGCCAGCTTGCCCAGCACGCCGAACACGATCAGGAAGGCGATGATGCCGATGATCAGTTCATCGATCGGTACCGCGAGTACCGAGGGCATCTCCTCGGCGCCGGCCCCTTCGGAACCGGGAACCACGGAGAGAACCGCTGCAAAAACGTTTGTCACGACGTTAGCCCTTCAGAGTCCAACGAGTGGATGAACGAATTCGGAATTACTTGCCGAAGACGAAGGGAACGACGAAGCCGATGAGGGCGAGTGCCTCAGCAAGGGCGAAGCCCAGGAGCATGTTCTGGCGGATCACGCCGTAGGCCTCGGGCTGGCGGGCGATTGCCTGCACACCCTGGCCGAAGATGATGCCGATACCGATGCCGGGACCAATGGCTGCCAGGCCGTAGCCGACGGAGCCGATCGAGCCGGTGAGCTCTGCAAGGAGCGTCATGTCGTTTCCTTTACTTTTCGGGCCGACGGCCAGTTCCGTCGGTCAGAGTCTTCGAAGCAGATATTCAGTTGTGCGGAGCTCTTAGTGCTCCGCGTGAAGCGCACCGTTGATGTACACAGCGGCGAGCAGGGTGAAGATGTACGCCTGAAGTGCCTGGATCAGCACCTCAAATCCAGTGAGGGCCACGGCGACCGTGAAGGACGCGATCGAGCCCAGTATGCCCACAACGCTCGCGCTGATCAGGTAGAAGGCCGCGACCGAGAAGGACGCGATCAGCAGATGGCCCGCGAACATGTTCGCGAACAGACGCACGGAGTGGGTGAAGGGGCGAACGAGGATGTTCGAGATCAGCTCGATGGGCGCGAGCAGGATGTACATCGCCTTCGGAACGCCCGGGGGGAACATCATGTTCTTGAAGAAGGGGATGAAGCCCTGCTTGTAGATGCCCAGCGGCACCCAGGTGACGTACACGATGATCGCGAAGGCGACCGGGATGGCGAAGATCGAGGTGACCGGGATCTGCGCGAAGGGCACGATCGCCCAGAAGTTCAGCAGCCAGACCAGGAAGAAGAACGAGAAGAGGAAGGGGACGAACTTGTCGCCCTCCTTGCCCATGGCCTCACGGGCAATGCCGTCGCGCACGAAGAGGTAGCCCAGCTCCCCCACGTTCTGCGAACCGCGGGGAACCAGCTTCGGGCGACGGAAGGCGAATAGGAAGAAGCCGACGATGACAGCGACGGCCAGGAACAGCAGGATCGTGGTCTTGGTGACGTCGAATGACACTCCGAACATCGTGAAGGACCAGACGGCATCGAACTGGAAGATCTCAGCACCGGGCGCGGGGAAGCCGCAGCCCGACATGAGATGGCAGGAGGGCCCGCCGGAGGCGAGTACTACTTCAGCCGACACGCAGATCCTCCATGAACTGCCACGGTGCACGATCCGGTGATCGCACGCCCTTCAACTACTTCCGGTATTGCTGCCGTACGCGCTCGCGGCGGATTTCGTCCGCGTCGAGCGTGATCTCGTCCTTGCGAAGCCCCCTGAAGATCAGGAAGTACGAGAGCCCGAGGCCGAAAAGCGCCCCGATGGCCATCAGCACTGCCTGGTGTCCGACCCACAGGGAGATCAGCCAGCCGATCGCGGTGTAGAGGATCAGACCGGCGATCAAGCGACTGGAGATTGTCCAAGCGGAGTCGGCCATTCTTCGAGATTCCTCGGAAGAAGTAGACCGTTCTGGTGCGACCGAACCGTACCACCACGAGCGGCGCGCAGGTGGCGTGGGGGCCGTCACTTTCCGGCCTCAGGATCGACGTACAGGACCTTGGTCCGAGCGAAGATCCAGACCTCCGCCGCTGTCCAGACCAGGGTGCAGATCACCACGGTCATCGCGAAGACCTTGGTGTCGAAAAGCGTTGTATCCGAGAACAAAATGATGAGTACGAACAGGATTCCGATCTTCGCCAGGTAGATCACCAGCGCAACCGACATGGCCAGTTCGGGGTTGGTGCGAAGGACCTTGCCCAGGGTGAGCTGGCCGGCCGAGAAGAAGACGACGACGACCACTGTGGCGAAGATCGCACCGATGACACCCGCGGATCCGGCGATCACGCCCGCGATCACGGTGATGATGGCGCCGGCCACGACCGTGAGCACGCCAGCCCGCTTGAGGACCAGGGCGTCGATGGTGGCGGGAGGGGTGCTGGACACGCAATGACGTTATCGCATGCCCCGGGAAGCGGGCGAACCGTGCGCGGTGGGCTAGATCACCTGCTGAGGTCGGCCTTGAAGGTCGAGTCGGCCTCGTCTCGGCCCGGCCGACGAACGGCCCACAGCAGCATCGCCAGACCGAGGACGAACCCGCCCAGCGCATAGGGCACGGGTACGAACGCCACGGCGACGGCGGCAAATGCAATCAGGGCAGTCCAGGCGTACATCAGGATCACGGCGCGGCGCTGGGAGTGACCCATCTCCAGGAGGCGATGGTGCAGGTGCTGCTTGTCGGGAGCGAAGGGGCTGCGGCCTGCCCGGGTTCGGCGCACCACTGCCAGGAGGAGGTCGACGAGTGGCACGGCCATGACCGCTACGGGCAGCAGGATCGGCAGCAGCGCCGGCAGCAAGGTGGCCCGGCCCACCGCATTGGGATCGACCTGGCCCGACAGGGTGATGGTGGCGGCCGCCAGCAGCAGGCCGAGCATCATCGAGCCGGTATCCCCCATGAAGATCTTGGCCGGGAAGGTATTGCTGGGCAGGAATCCCAGGCACATTCCCACGAGCAGGGCGCTGACCAAGGTGGCCAACGTGGCTCGTTCCACGCCCATCTCCACGGAAAGCAGGTACGAGTAGGCGAAGAAGGCCCCCGCGGCCACCGCGACGATGCCGGCCGCGAGGCCGTCGAGCCCGTCGACGAAGTTGATCGCGTTGATGCTGACCAGGACGATCAGCACGGTCACCAGCACGCTCGTCAGGGGATCCAGGACGAAGGTGCCCCCGATGGGCAGCCAGACCACGGCGATGCCCTGGAAGGCCATGAGTCCGGCCGCGAGCACCTGGCCGGCGAGCTTCACGGGCGCGTCGAGCCCCCACTTGTCATCGACGATGCCGAGGATCGCGATCACGGCGACTCCGGAGAGCAGGGCCCACTGCTGATTGCCGCCCGAGAACACCGACTTCATCATCGGCAGCTTGCTCGCGAGCAGCAGCCCGGCCAGCAGGCCCAGCAGCATCGCGAGCCCGCCCAGCCGCGGGGTGGGCTCG
>JBJSWO010000197.1:0-6586 GCA_046085905.1 Actinomycetes bacterium
TCCTGGGCCGTTCGGCGCGTCCGCCGAGCCGGCTCCTGGTCCCGGGCGGCGTCCGGCTGCTTCTACGTGGCGCTCCTGCTCCTGGCGCTGACCTACCTCGGCCCCATCGCCGCGTGGTCCCACACCTTTTTCTGGGCGCACATGACCCAGCATCTGGTCGTGATGATGGTGGTGGCTCCGCTGCTGGTGCTCGGAAACCCGGTCACCCTGGCCTTCCGGGCCAGCGGGCCGGCCACCCGCAGGCGCTGGGTGCTGCCGATCCTCCGCAGCCGAGCGGTGAGGGTCCTCACGAATCCCTGGGTGACCTGGGTCCTGTTCGCCGGCGCCCTGCTGGCCACCCACTTCACCCCGTTCTACGACCTGGCACTGCGCAATCACGATCTCGACTACTTCGTCGAGCAGCCGCTCTACCTGATCGCGGCCTTCCTCTTCTACTTCCCGCTCATCGGCTCGAACCTGCAGCCCAGGCGCCCCTCCCATGCGGTTCGCCTGCTCTCCCTGGGCACCATGATGTTCCCCGAGGCACTGGTCGGGGCAGTCATCTACTTCGCCTCTGTTCCGCTGTACTCCTCCTTCGACAGAGTGCGGCCGTTCGGGCCGGGTGTTCTCGATGATCAACGGCTGTCCGGTGCGCTGATGTGGGCTCTCGTCATGGTCGTCGACTCGGGCTGGATGATGCTCGCGGCGGCCGAGTGGTTCACCAGCGAGGAGAAGAAGACTGCGGGGCTCGATCGCCAGATCGCCCGGGAGCTCGCCGATGAGGTGCGACCATGAGGGCAACCCGGGGCCTCCTGGCGGTCACCCTCGCGACGCTCGCGCTCCTCGCAGGCTGCGGCCGCGATCCGATCGCCCTGCGCGGCTCCGATGAGGTCGGCGTGACGATCCTGCGGCCGGACGATCGCGTCGAACTCGAGGCGATCAGCGGCGAGGCACTCGACGGCGAGCCGCTGTCCCTGATCGACTACCGCGGCAAGGTCGTGGTGCTCAACGCGTGGGCCTCGTGGTGCGAGCCGTGCAAGGCGGAGACTCCTGCCCTGGTGAGGTCGGCCGCCCGGTTCAGCCCGGACGACGTGGCATTCATCGGGCTCGATGCCTTCGACTCGAAGGCTGCGGCCGACACCTTCGTCACTGAGTACGGAATGTCGTACCCGAGCCTGTTCGATCCCGATGGCTCGATCCTGGGCTCGCTTCCCGGCGTGCCGCCCAAGGCAGTGCCGAGCACGCTGATCCTCGATCGCGATGGCCGCATTGCCGTGCGGATCATCGGTCCGGTGCCCACCGGGCTCGATGCCCTCATCGCGAGTGTCGTCGACCCGGCTCCGCTCCCGACTGCCTGATCGCACTTCGCGCGCGAATGTGGCGTTCGTGATGTTTGGTTAGATGGCGGGGTGCCCCGCGATGACTTCAGTTTCCGGATCGAGGCGAGGCTGGAGTCCTCGGATGGCCCGCTGCTCGGTCGTGCGGGCACGATCACGACACCGCATGGCGTGATCCAGACGCCGGCCTTCACGCCGGTGGGCACGAAGGCCACGGTCAAGGCCGTGCTGCCCGAGACCATGCGCGAGCTGGGTGCGCAGGCAATCCTGGCCAATGCCTATCACCTCTACCTGCAGCCGGGCCCGGAGATCGTCGACCAGGCCGGCGGCGTCTCGGCCTTCATGAACTGGAACGGCCCGACGATCACCGACAGCGGTGGCTTCCAGGTGATGAGCCTGGGCGTCGGCTTCAAAAAGGTGCTCGCGATGGACACCACGGGCATGCAGTCCGATGACGTCATCGCCAAGGGCAAGGATCGTCTCGCCAAGGTCGACGACGATGGAGTCACCTTCAAGTCGCATCTCGATGGCAGCAAGCATCGCTTCACTCCCGAGATCTCCATGCAGGTGCAGCATCAGCTCGGAGCCGACATCATCATGGCCTTCGACGAGTGCACCACCTTGATGAACACCCGCGGCTACCAGGAGCTCTCGCTTGACCGCACCTACGCCTGGGCGGTCCGCTGCATTGCGGAGCACGAGCGTCTGACGAGAGAGCGAGTCACCAAGCCGTATCAAGCACTGTTCGGCGTCATCCAGGGAGCGCAGTACGAGGATCTCCGTCGCAAGGCTGCGCGCGATCTCGGCGCACTCGAGTTCGATGGCTACGGCATCGGCGGCGCGCTCGACAAGCACGAGCTCGGCACCATCGTGGGCTGGGTGAGCGAGGAGCTCCCCGAGCACCGACCGCGTCACCTGCTCGGCATTGGCGAGCCCGAGGACATCTTCGTCGGTGTCGAGAAGGGCGCCGACACCTTCGACTGCGTCGCCGCATCGCGAATCGCCCGCAACGGCACCGTCTATCACCCGGACGGCCGCTTCCACATCTCGAATGCGCTCTACAAGTCCGACTTCAACCCGATCCAGGACGGCTGCGACTGCTATACCTGCCTGAATCACACGCGTGCCTACGTGCATCATCTGCACAAGTCGAAGGAGATGCTCGCCTCGACCCTGGCGACGATTCACAACGAGCGCTACATCCTGCGCATGGTCGATGCGATGCGACAGGCCATCATCGACGGTGATTTCTACGCGATGAAGTCCGAGGTGCTCGGGCGTCTTGGCGGGCGGAAGTAGAAGCTACTTCGCAGTCTCGAGATGGTACGACGGCTCACGCCGCTTGATCGCGCGAATGGTGGGATACGTGACCGGCAGCAGCACCACTTCGAGCACTGTCTTGTAGACATAGCCGACCACGACGTAGTTCACGAACTCGGCTCCGGTGATCACTCCGTAGAACGCGATGGTGCAGAAGACGAGCGTGTCGGCGAATTCTCCGACCACGGTGGAGCCGATGAGTCGCACCCAGAGGTACTTCTCCTTGGTTCGCTCCTTGATCTTCACCAGCACATAGGCATTGAGCAGCTGGCCGACGAGGTAGCCGCAGATGCTCGCCAGCACGATGCGCGGCACGAAACCGAGCACGGCCTCGAAAGCATCCTGGTTCTCGTAGCCGTCGGCCGCGGGGGAGATCTGCACCAGGTAGAAGGTCAGGGCCGCGAGGATCGCCATGACGAAGCCCATGAACACGGCTCGGCGAGCGGCCTTGAATCCGTAGACCTCGCTGAGCACGTCACCGATCACGTACGTGAGCGGGAAGAGGAAGGCTCCGCCATCGGTGATGATCGGGCCGAAGGCGATGAGCTTGGTGGCGCCGATATTCGAGATGAGAAGAACCGCCACGAAGGTGGCCAGCACATAGGCGTACAGGCTCTTGTTGGTCGAGGCGAAGTGCACCTGCTCAGGAGTCTCGATGGCCATGGCGCGCACTCTATTGACCTGCGTCACACTCCCGGAAATCCCACCCCGTGCTGGGCTAGCGTGCCGCCATGAGCCGTGCAACCGAATCAGACTCCACTGCCCCCGTCATCATCGTCGGAGGAGGGCTCTCAGGCATCGCCACCGCACTCGGCCTGGCACTCAAGGGTCGTGCGGCAATCGTTCTCGAGTCGAGTGACCTTCTCGGAGGTGCTGCCGCGTACTCCGGCGGAATGATCTGGGCTGCGGCCAATCACGTCATGCGCAATCAGGGCATCCACGACACTCTCGAACTCGGTGAGGCCTACGTGCGCGGTATTGCCTACGCGCATCCCGAACTGCTCGATGAGGAGGCCATGCATCGCTGGCTCCGGGTATCGCCCGAGGCGATGGAGTACTGGGAGCAGGTAGGTGCGATCACCTGGGAGATCATCCCCGAGCTCGCCGACTATCACTCCGATGCCCCTGGTGCGCTGCCTCTGGGCCGCTATCTCACCAATGCCGTGATCGACGGAAGTGAGCTGGGCGAGTGGCGGGAGCGAATTCGCGTCAGCCCGAACTTCCCCGTCGGAATGACGTATGCCGAGATGAACGTGAAGGGACGTCGATCGTCGAGCGTGGCGGCCGACGAGGATCTCGAGATCGCGAACCACTCCGGCGTGCCGGCCTTCGGCAAGGCGGGCAGCAACACCGGTGGGGTGGTTGAGGGTTCGGATCCGCTGACCTTCGGCACCGGCGTCTTCGCCTCCTTCCTGGCCCGCGCTGTTCGCGAGCCGCTCGTGTCGATCCGTCTCTCGACTCCGGTCACCGACCTGATCGTCGACGAGCAGGGCGCGGTGGTGGGCGTTCGTGCGATGTCGTCGGACGGCGAGGTGGAGTTGCGTGGCCCCGTCGTGCTGGCGACGAGTACCTACGACTGGAACCCCGAGCTCGTGCGCGAGTTCCTTGGTCTCGAGCCCGAGGACTTCAGCAGTCTCGCGCCGACCAGCATCCAGGGGGATGGCATCTCGATGGCCAGGCGCGCAGGCGCTGTGGTCGCCGTCATTCCCGCGACGAGTGTCCCGATGGTGCCGGGCTGGAACTCGCATGCGCCGACCGGCGTGAGCAACGGCCCTGAGTACGCGCTGCCGCACTGCATGATGGTCGATGCCTCGGGCAAGCGCTTCTGCGATGACTCCTACTGGGTGCAGATCGTCAAGCACGCGATCGGCGATACCCCTCGGCACCTTCCGTTCTACCTGATCTGGGACGAGCAGCATCATCAGAAGTACGGTCTCGGCCTCACGCCGCCCGGCGGCGAGTACCCGGAGGAGTTCGTCTTCTCGGCGAGCACCCTTGCCGAACTGGGAGACAAGCTCGGTATCGACGGCGACGAGCTCGAGAAGACCGCCTTCCGATTCAGTGAAGGCGCGCGAGTGGGCCAGGACCCGGAGTTCGGCCGGGGCACGGTCGAGTTCGTCCAGCGCTTCTGTGGTGATCCGAAGCATGAGCCGAACCCGGTTCTCGGCCCGATCGACTCCGCGCCCTTCTACGGCACGCGGCTCAAGTTCGTCGGAACCGGCATCGGTTCGAGCGGAATTCGCATCGATGGCGACGGGCACGTGCTCGGTGAATCGGGGGAGCCGATCAGCGGGCTCTTCGCCGCTGGCTCTGTCGCCGCGCTGACGACCATGGGAAGCGGATACAACAGCGGTTTCGCCCTCGGTAGGGGGCTCGCATTGGCGTACGTGATCGCCGACGAACTCGCCGGCTGAACACGGATGTCACTCGGTGCCCCCGGCAGGATTCGAACCTGCGACCTTCGGTACCGGAAACCGGCGCTCTATCCCCTGAGCTACGGAGGCGTCAGGAGAGCTCAGGCTATCAGCGCGAGCCGAGTGCACGATCGGCCGCGTCATTGGCGATGATGAGGCCGTGAATGCGAGAGCGGTCATTGCCTACGGGCGTGAGATCACCACGCGTGTCGGTGAGCATCGAGCCTCTCTCGCGGCGGGTGGCCTCGCCTACTTCGTGGTCCTGGCCCTTGCGCCGGCCGCAGTCGTCGTGGGCTCAGTCGCCGGTGTCCTGCTGAGCCCTGCCCAGGTGCGCGAGGCATTCGACAGGCTGCAGGTGGCCTCGCCAGGGCTGGCCTCCAACGTCTCGGGGCTCACCGATGCTCTCGTCTCGGTGGTCGAGAATGCCTCCGCGACCTCGTTCACGGTCGCGACGATCGTCAGCGTGCTCGTGGCTGTCTACGCGGCCTCCAAGGTCGTGTACGGCATCCGGCTCGCGCAGGACACCAGTTACGGAGCCGTGAGCACCTCGCGCACGTTGCTCGTTCGTGCTGTCGCAGCGATCATCACCCTGGCGGCACTTCTCATCGTCGCGGCCCTGATCGTCGCATTGACTTTCGTCCCGAAGATTCTCGGTGCCTTCGGGCTGGCAGACGTGCGGTTGCTCACGGGTGCGACGGCACTCGACTGGTTCGTGCTCGTCGTCGTCATGTGGTTGCTGATTCGTCTCACGATGTCCCATCTCACGGGCGCTCGGCAGCGCATCCCGCTGAGTGCGCTGGGCCCGGTCGCGGCCACGCTGGTCATGGTGGTGTCGACTATCGGCGTCGGGGTCTACGCCCATTACTCGTCGACGCTCAGCGCTGCCGTGCTCGTATTCGGGTCACCGGTAGTGGTGCTGCTCTGGCTCTACTTCTGCTTCCTGGGGCTGCTCATCGGCACCGAGATGGAAGCGGTGCGGCGGCAGGGCCAGGGCAGGTTCCTGTAGTCATCATCGCCACAGGCGTAACGTCCATCACGGGAGCGTCCACGCGTCTACGCCCGTCACATTCGAGAATTGTCAGGACTCGCACATCCGAGCCCGTGCGGGTTTAGTCGGCAGGTTTTGGGGCATCGCATGACCGTCGGCGTTCGGGGGAATGGCCGGCAATGGGAAAGGCCCCGCCGAAGCGGGGCCTTTCACTCTTACGAGTCGGTTACAGCGCGTGGACCTTGTCCGCCTGGGGACCCTTGGGGCCCTGGGTGATCTCGAATTCCACGGCCTGGTTCTCCTCCAGCGAGCGGTACCCGTCGGATTCGATAGCCGAGTAGTGGACGAAGACGTCCGGACCGCCGTCAGCCTGGGCGATGAAGCCGTAGCCCTTACGGCGTTGAACCACTTCACGGTTCCTTGAGCCATGATGCACATTCTCCTTGCGGGAACTTCGTCCCGGACGGGCGCCCGGAACGCGGCTGAGCCGTTCCGAACCTTCGTCCCGTGAATCCGTGCCATTGCCCAGAAACGCCGATGCCCACCGC
>JBJSWO010000198.1:0-4193 GCA_046085905.1 Actinomycetes bacterium
TGACCGCGGCATCAAGATTGCGGACGGAGATCGACTCGACGGACTCGAAGCCGAAGCCGATCGACTGGCCGGGCAGGACCTGGCCCAGACCCGAGGTGACGGCGACATCGCCCGTCAGCATGGTCTTGCCTCCGATGGTCACCCCGCGGAGGAACTCGGACTCGGTGCCCACGTTGGTGAAGCGGCCGATCAGGGTGGCGGCGCCCGGAGTGGTCGGGTCGAGCACCAGGGTCAGGCCCTGGGCCTTGAGATTGCCGACCTGGACCTGGACCCCGTCGCCGCTGTTCATGGACGACTGAACGGTGGTCGTGGCCCCCTGCCCCTGGAAGCACCCGCCCAGGAGCGGGGAGACGGCCACGAGGGCCACGGCGAGGGCTGCTGAGGTAAGTGCTGATCGCTTCACGGGCACAGGCTATAGGGGATCCCTAGGGGGATTCGCGGCGGCTCTCGATCGGGAAAAGGGGCCGGCATCCCGTGGTAAAGTTGGGCCTCCTGGAAAGGGGTCCATCTTCATGGCGTTTAACGTGGGCGACACGGTCGTCTACCCGCATCACGGGGCAGCTGTCATTGAATCCGTCGAGATTCGCAAGGTCAAGGGTGAGGATCGCGAGTACCTCGTACTCCGCGTGGCTCAGGGCGACCTGACCGTCCGCGTGCCCTCCGACAACGTCGATCTCGTCGGTGTTCGAGATGTTGTGAACGCCGACGGACTGGAGCGCGTGTTCAACGTCCTGCGCCAGCCGTACACCGAGGAGCCCACCAACTGGTCGCGTCGCTATAAGGCGAATCTCGAGAAGCTCGCCTCCGGCGATGTCATCAAGGTGGCCGAGGTCGTTCGTGACCTGTGGCGCCGTGAGCGCGAGCGCGGCCTCTCGGCCGGCGAGAAGCGCATGCTGGCCAAGGCACGCCAGATTCTCGTGAGCGAGCTGGCACTTGCCGAGAAGACCGACGAGGTCAAGGCCGAGTCCATTCTCGACGAGGTTCTCGCCTCCTAGTTCGTTCCCTGGGTGCGTGCGGCATCGCCGCGCCCCCTTCTCGACCCGAGGGGAGAACACGTGACCACTGCGGCACTCGTTCCCGCTGCGGGCAAGGGTGAGCGTCTCGGTGCTGGAACTCCCAAGGCACTTCGCGAGGTCGGTGGCATTCCGCTTCTCGTTCACGCTGTTCGCGGCCTGGCTGCATCGCGCGTGATCGATCTCATCGTCGTCGCAGCACCCGTCGACTTCGTCGACGACGTGCGCGCTGTCCTCGGGGAGCTCGATGTCACCTGCGATATCGAGGTTCTCGCCGGAGGTGAAAGCCGGCAGGAATCCGTGGCACGTGCCCTGATTGCGCTTCCAGCTGAGATCGACATCGTGCTGGTGCATGACGCGGCACGCGCGCTCACCCCACCGGAACTCATCTCTTCGGTCGTCGCGGCAGTCGCCGCCGGGCATCCTGCAGTGGTCCCGGGTCTCGCGATTGCCGACACGCTCAAGCAGGTCAATGCCGATGGCGATGTTGTCGCGACGCCTGATCGCGCGTCGCTCCGTGCCGTGCAGACCCCGCAGGGCTTCGTCCGCTCCGTGCTGCAGTCAGCGCATGCGGGCGTTGACCCGTCGGCCCCGATAGCCACGGACGACGCGGGCCTCGTCGAGCGCGAAGGCATCGGCGTGCACGTGATTCCGGGCCATGAAGAAGCCTTCAAGGTGACTCGGCCTATCGATCTCATCCTTGCGGAAGCCGTACTCGCCAAGAGAAGGGCGAGTGGCAATGTCAGCTAGTTCGATGAATGCCGTGCTCACCGGCATCGGCACCGACGTGCACGCATTCGAAGAGGGCCGCCCGATGTGGATGGCCGGGCTGCTGTGGCCGGGCGAGACCGGCCTTGCCGGGCACTCCGACGCCGATGCCGCTTCGCATGCGCTCTGCGATGCGCTGCTGTCAGCAGCAGGTCTGGGAGATCTCGGCTCGGTGTTCGGCACCTCTGATCCGCAGTGGGCATCGGCCTCGGGCGTGACCCTGCTGTCGCACGTCGCGATGCTCGTGCGTGAGGCCGGCTACTCGATCGTCAATGGCAGCGTGCAGGTGATCGGCAACTCGCCTCGGGTCGGCACGCGTCGCGAGGAAGCCCAGGATGTTCTCTCGGCCGCGATAGGCGCACCCGTGCGCGTCTCAGGCACCACCACTGATGGTCTCGGCCTCACCGGCCGAGGCGAGGGCGTCGCGGCCATCGCGATCGCCGGAGTACTGCCTCGCTGACCTTCGCCAGCCGCGTGGCGTGAGGGGCCTCCGGGAGTCGGTACCCTTGACCCGTGCCCCTTTCCTTCTATGACACAGCCACGCGCTCGACCCGGGAATTCATCCCGATCGTGCCGGGCAAGGTCGGCATCTACCTGTGCGGCGCGACCGTCCAGGCCCCGCCGCACGTCGGGCACATCCGCTCGTCGGTCGCCTTCGACGTCCTGCGCCGCTGGCTGATCGCCAAGGGCTACGACGTCACGTTCATCCGCAACGTCACCGACATCGACGACAAGATCATCCACAACGCCGGTCACGAAGACGTTCCCTACTGGGTCGTCGCGATGCGCAATGAGCGCAACTTCACCCGGGCCTACGACACCCTCGGCTGCATTCCGCCGACTTACGAGCCTCGCGCCACCGGTCACATCCCCGAGATGATCGAGATGATGCAGCGCCTCATCGATGCAGGCTACGGCTATGCGATGAATGGCGATGTCTACTTCGATGTTCGCAAGTTCGCCGGTTACGGCTCGCTCAGTGGCCAGAAGATCGATGACATGCTCGCCTCGCCTGACTCCGAGGCGCAGATCAAGCGCGATCC
The DNA here is from genome assembly GCA_046085905.1 of Actinomycetes bacterium. Taxonomy (GTDB): domain Bacteria; phylum Actinomycetota; class Actinomycetes; order S36-B12; family S36-B12; genus CAIKZY01. The sequence continues at coordinate 2,825 of JBJSWO010000198.1, forward strand.
TCGCGACTTCGCGATGTGGAAGAGCGCCAAGCCAGAGGAGCCGTACTGGGATACCCCCTGGGGCCCGGGTCGCCCGGGCTGGCACATTGAATGCTCGGCAATGGCGAACAAGTACCTCGGTGCGCAGTTCGACATCCATGGCGGCGGCCTCGACCTCGTCTTCCCGCATCATGAGAACGAGATCGCGCAGTCGAAGGCTGCCGGCGATCAGTTCGCGAACTTCTGGCTTCACAACGCCTGGGTCACCACTGCCGGCGAGAAGATGAGCAAGTCACTGGGCAACTCACTGCTCGTCGACGAGATCGTGCAGCGCGTGCGCCCGGTCGAGTTGCGCTACTACCTGGTGGGCGCGCACTACCGCTCGATGCTGGAGTACTCCGATGAGTCGGTGAAGGAGGCCGGCCAGGGCTACCGCCGGATCGAGGGCTTTCTGCAGCGTGCCTTCGAGGCTCTCGGCTCCGATGAGTCACTGCTCGATGTCACCGCATCCTCGAATGGCTCCGGCCCTTCGCTGCGCCCGGCCGAATTCGATGCGGCGATGGACGACGACCTCTCGGTGCCGGCGGCCATGGCCGTACTGCATGAGGCCGTGCGCGAGGGCAATGCAGCGCTGACAAGCGGAGATGCGGCCGCGATTCGCGGGGCATTCGTCGCCGTGCTTGCCATGGTTGACGTGCTCGGCGTGAACCCGTGGGCCTGGGCCTCGTCATCCACCGATGCCGATGCCTCACGCTCCACCATCGATGCGCTCGTGCGCGTCGCACTCGATCAGCGCCAGGAGGCGCGAGCTCGCAAGGACTTTGCCGCAGCGGATGCCATTCGCGACGGCCTTGATGCCATTGGCATCAAGATCGAGGACACCGCCACTGGTGTCCGCTGGAATCTGGAGGCGTAATGGCAGGCAATTCACAGCGCAAGGGAGCCATGCGCAATCCCGGGACCAAGAAGGGGCCGACGGTCGGTACCGGTGGCGCTCGGCGCAAGGGCCTGCAGCCCAAGGGCCCGACTCCGAAGGCAACCGAGCGCCCGCATCATCCTGCCGCGCGCCGCGAGCGCGCTGCTGCCCGTCGCGCCGAGGAGGCCGCGGGCAAGAAGATCAACAAGCGCACCGGTGTCGCAGCCGCAGGCCGTGCGTCGGGTCCGCGCAAGCGCCCGACCGCCGACGGAGGTGGCTTCCTGATGGGCCGCAACTCCGTCGTCGAGGCGCTGCGCGCGAAGATCCCCGCGAAGGCGCTCTACGTGCAGGTGAAGACGGAAGCCGATGACCGCTGGCGCGAGGCTCTCAAGCTCGCGACCGCCTATCGCATTCCGATCATGGAGGTCACTCGCACTGATCTCGATCGCATGACCGACACGGGCGTACACCAGG
>JBJSWO010000199.1:0-8450 GCA_046085905.1 Actinomycetes bacterium
GGGCATGCCCCGCGGCAAGCGACTCCCGGTGAAGCAGTTCCTGCGCGGCTCGGGCTATGCCATCGCCAGCGTGGTCTACAGCTGGGATCCCACCTGCTTCATCTTCGACACCCCCTGGGTGTCGGTCGACGGCGGCGTGCCCGACATGCACGCCATCCCAGATCTCTCCAGCTTCCGCATCGCGGGCTGGACTGAAGGCGTCGCGATCGTCATGTGCGACACGGTGACCGTCGACGGCCACGAGCCGATCGCCATGGACGCACGGAACATGCTCAAGAAGCAGCTCGCTCGCGCGGAGGCCATGGGCTACGGCGTCGATGCGGCATCAGAGCTGGAGTGCCACTTCTTCACGTCTGACTGGAAGCCGATCTACGACGACATCAACTGCTACTCCATCTACCGCGGCTGGGAGATGGAGCCCTTCATGCTCGACATCCGAGAGTCGCTGCGCAAGACCGGTATCGAGGTCGAGGCCTGCAATGTGGAGTACGGCCCGGGCCAGACCGAGATCAACGTGCGCTACGGCCCGATGCTGAAGATGGCCGACGACACGGTCTACTTCAAGTACATCGTGCGCCTGTGCGCCAAGCGTCATGGCCTGAACGTGACCTTCATGGCCAAGCCGTTCATCTCCGAGGCCGGCAACGGCATGCACATTCACCAATCCCTCACGAAGGACGGCAAGAACGCGTTCTCGGTGCAGGATGAGGAGTCCGTGCTCGGCAACACCCTGATGCGCAAGTACCTCACGGGCCTGCTCGCCCATCACAAGGAGCTCCAGCTCATCATGACCCCGACCATCAGTGGCTACAAGCGCGTGCAGGACTACTCCTTCTCGCCGACGCAGGTCACCTGGGGCCTCGATCATCGACTCGTGGGCGTGCGCTGCATCGTCGGCGCGGGTGCGGGTAATCGCCTCGAGGCCCGATGGGCCGCAGCCGATGCGAATCCGTATCTCGTCTTCGCCGGCGTGCTTGCGGCCGGTCTCGACGGTATCGAGCACGACTACGAGCTGATGGCGCAGACCACGGGTGACCCCCATGCCGAGGAGCAGTGGGAGCGCCTTCCCACCAGCATCTCGGGCGCGATCGACAACTTCGACTCTGCCTTCACCCGTTCGGTGTACGGCGACACCTTCGTCGACAACTTCCTCATCATGCAGCGCCGCGAATTCGATGAGTTCACCGCGAATGCCGAGCAGGGCGACGATGTCAGCGAGTGGGAGCTCAAGCGCTACCGGGCAGTGATCTAGATGGCACACATCCTTCTGATCAGCCATGAGCCTGAGGCGGCACCCGGTGTCATCGGAGAACTCCTGGCAGAGCAGGGCCATGATGTCGAGCGTCACATCGTGCTGACCGATCCGCAGAATCCCAATGTTGACTTCCCCGATGTCAATGATTTCGATGCCGTGATCGCCTTCGGATCTTTCTCCAATGTCTATGACGAGAAGTCACGAGTCTGGGTAGAGCCCGAGATCGAGCTCATTCGCACGACCATGCGCGATGACGTGCCCTATCTCGGCCTGTGCTTCGGCGGTCAGCTGCTGACCGAGAGCCTCGGTGGCCATGTCGAGAAGGCGCCGCATGGCAGCGATGAGATCGGTCTGCTGAGCATCGAGCCGACGGGTGCGACGATGCCCATTCCGCAGGGCCCGTGGTTCACCTGGCATGAGGATCGCATGGTGCTGCCTGCAGACGTGGAAATCCTCGCGGAGACCTCCGATGCCATTCAGCTCTTCCGCAAGGGTCGGGCGGTGGGCACGCAGTTCCATCCGGAGGCCAATGTCGAGCTTGTGTCGGGCTGGATCCGAATCGGGCCCGATCACGTACCTGAGTACACGTCAGCCGACCAGATCCTCGGTGACCTGGCGCGCGCGAGCGAGGCTACGCGCGCTAACTGCGCAGCTCTTCTTGACTGGTTCCTGCGCGATATCGCCAAGGTTGATGCGTGAGCGCACCCCTCGGCGGTGTCATCGTCGTCTCACTCGAGCAGGCGATCTCCGCGCCCTTCGCCACGCGGCAGCTCGCTGATCTCGGCGCGACCGTCATCAAGATCGAGCGACCTGAGGGCGACTTCGCCCGCGCGTATGACGGCAATGTGCAGGGCGAGTCCGCGTTCTTCGTGTGGGCCAATCGCGGGAAGCAATCAGTAGTGCTCGACATCAAGAATGCTGACGATCTCGCGACCTTCTGGGCACTTATCGCGGGTGCCGATGTCTTCATGCACAACATCGCTCCTGCGTCAGCTGCTCGACTCGGCATCGATGCGCAGACCCTGCATGCCAAGCACCCCTCGCTCATTGCGTGCGAGGTATCCGGCTACGGCCCGGGCGGGCCGCGCAGCGACGACAAGGCCTACGACCTTGCGATCCAGGCGGAGGCGGGTGCCTTCAGCGTGACCGGCGATGCGGAGATGAGCAAGGTCGGCTTCTCCGTGGCCGACATTGCCTCGGGCATGTATGCGCTGTCGAGCGTGCTCGCCGCCCTGGTGCGTCGCGATCGCACCGGTGAGGGCGCAGCGATCGGAGTCTCGATGCTCGACTCGCTCACCGAGTGGCTGTCCGCGCCGCTGTATGCGGCTGCCTATGGTGGCGGCCAGGCGCCGCGCACCGGTCGTCGGCATCATGCCATCGCGCCCTACGGCACCTTCGCGCTGGCGGATGGTCGCACCGTTCTCATCGCCATCCAGAACGATCGCGAATGGGCGGCCTTCGCCAAGCGGGTGCTCGCGGATGAGGCCCTGGCCACAGATTCGCGCTTCGCGACCAATGCCGTGCGAATTGCCAATGTCGATGAGCTCGAATCGGTGATCACGGCGCGGTTCGCGGAAGCCTCACCTGATCACATTCGCGAAAGTCTGGCGGCTGTCGGCATTGCCACGGCACATGTCAACGACCTCGCGCAGGTATGGCAGCACGAGCAGCTACGAGCGCGTGATCGCTTCGTCGACGTCGATCTGCCGGGTGGCCGCATCGAAATGCTGAAATCACCCTTCGATATCAGTGAATGGTCACCGGGCGAGCAGTCGGTTCCCGCACTCGGCCAGCATGATGCGGCGACCGTACGCCGCATCACCGAGGGCAACTAGTACGACTTCGGAAGCCCCAGCACGTGCTGACCCACGTAGGCAAGCACGAGATTGTTGTTGATGGGGGCAACCTGGTAGAGCCGGGTCTCGCGGAACTTTCGCTCGATGTCGTACTCGACCGCGAAGCCGAAGCCGCCGTGAGCATCGAGTGCAGCATTCGCCGCAGCCCACGAGGCCTCTGAGCACAGCAACTTGGCCATGTTGGCCTCGGCCGCGCACTTCACGTGAGCGTCGTACTTCGCGGCGGCGTCAAAGCGCACGAGATCAGCGGCGCGCAGCTGCGCGTAGGCCTTGGCCAGCGGGAATTGCACTCCCTGGTTGGCACCGATCGGCTTGTCGAACACCACGCGCTCATTCGCGTAGGCCACTGCCTTCTCGAGCAGGAAGCGACCATCACCGACGCACTCGGAGGCGATAAGGATGCGCTCGGCATTCATGCCGTCGAGGATGTAACGGAAGCCCTTACCCTCCTCGCCGACGAGAGCGTCTGCGGGGATGATGACGTCATCGAGGAAGACTTCGGTCGTGTTGTGATTCATCATGGTCTTGATGGGCTTGATGGTGATGCCCTCGACCTCTCGCATGTTGATGAGGAAGGTCGACAGGCCATCGGTGGGCTTCTCGCACTCGTCATACGGGGTCGTGCGGGCGAGCAGGAGCATCAGATCGGAGTAGAGAGCCCGCGAGGTCCAGATCTTCTGGCCGTTGATGCGCCATCCCTCGGGCACGCGCTCGGCCTTGGTGCGGATTCGCGTGGTCTCGGAACCGGCTCCGGGCTCGGTGACGCCGAAGGCCTGCAGGCGCAGGGTGCCGTTGGCGATCTGCGGCAGGTACTGCTGCTTCTGCTCGGGGCTGCCGTGGCGCAGGATCGTGCCCATCACGTACATCTGCGCGTGGCAGGCGGCTGGGTTGCCGCCTGAGGCAGCGATCTCCTCCATGATGATCGAGGCCTCGGTGAGGGTGGCTCCGCCGCCGCCGTACTCCTCGGGGATCAGGGCCGCCAGGTATCCCGCCTGCGTGAGGGCATCGACGAACTCCTGCGGGTAGGTTTCAGGCTCGAGCCCGCGCCAGTACTCGCCGGGGTAGGCCTCGCAGATCTCGCGCACGCCGGCGCGAAGGTCGTCATACTCGGGAATATCGGTCAGCTTCACAGGCTATTTGTATCATTTATCAGAAATCGGGGCAGGAGGAATCGTGGCAAAGGATGCGGTCGACCGCGTGCCCCGACGGCGCAATCTCGCCGACGATGTCGCCGACCACATCCGCGAGGCGATCCTCACTGGGCGGATGCGCCCCGGTACACGCGTTGACCAGGACGCCATCGCCGAGGAGCTCGGCGTCTCGCGTCTTCCCGTGCGCGAGGCATTGATCGCCCTCGATCAGGAGGGGCTGATCGCCACGATCCCGCGTCGCGGTTCACGCGTGCAGCAGCTCTCGCCCGACGACATCATCGACCACTACGAGCTGTTCGGGCAGGTGGCCGGGCTTGCCACTGCGCGAGCGGTCACGCGAATCGATGAGGCCGGAGTTGCCCGGCTGGCCGATCTGCACGCACAGATGGAGGCAACTCCCGACAAGGCCGAACGGCAGCGACTGAACTTCGAGTTCCATCGCACTATCAACACGGCTGCGGGCAGCAAGCGCATCAATTCGATGCTGCGACTGCTCTCGAAGTCTCTGCCGATGCCGTACGTCGACTTTCCTGACGAGTGGCTGCACGATGCGAGTGAGCAGCATGACGAGATCATGGCGGCATTCACCAAGCGCGATTCGGCAGCAGCACAGCGCGCGATGCAGAATCACATCAGCTCGAGTGGGCGTCATGCGATTGATGTGCTGACCGCGATGGGCTTCTTCGAGGCCGTTGACGCCGACGACTGATCAGCGCGAGCGCTCGGCGAGGTACACGCCGCCGAGCACCAGTGCGCCGCCGGCCATCTGAATCGGAGTCAGCACCTCGTCGAGGATGACCCAGGCGATGATCGCGGCGAGAATCGGCTCGGTCATTCCGATCGCCGAGACTTGCGACGCATTGATGTTCCGCAGGGCCGACACCTCAAGCCAGAAGGGCACTGCAGTCCCGATCACGATCATCCAGATGGCCAGTGACCAGAGAGGCCATCCGCTCTCGGCGAGTCCGACCGACTCAGTCGGCTGCAGGAGCTCAGCCCACGGGAATGTCCACCACGGTTGCACGATCGCCCAAAAGGCCGCGGCGATCGCGAACCCCCACATGGTGACCGAGACGGAATCCCGATTGAACGGTGATCTGACCGCCTTGTCTCCGGAGATGTAGTACACGGCAAGAGCGGCAGCCGCCCCGAACCCGCATGCGACGCCGATCACGTTGAGACTGAAGCCACTCCACACCTCGGCCACGAGTGCGAGACCGCCCAGGGCAAGCACGAGTCCGAGCCACACGCCACGGCCCACGAATCGGTGCATCCCGAATTTCCAGTACAGCGCCACCATGATCGGTGCCGTGAACTCGAGCAGCAGCGCGATGCTGATCGGAAGGCGGGAGATGCCCATGAAGTAGAGCAACTGAGTGAACGTCACTCCGATGAGTCCGAAGGCAAGGAGAGTCGGCCATTCAGCGCGCTTGACCTTGAAGGCTGACGGGCGAGTGAACGCGAGAACGATCGCGATGATGACAAAGGCCGCGGTCACGCGCAGCTGTGCCAGCCTGGTGGCCTCGAATCCGCTGAGCAGAAGTGACTTCGAGACGGTCGCGTTAGTCGCGAAGCAGATCGCCGCGATGATGACCAGGGCGTAGCCGAGTCGTGCGTTGGGTCGATGGGCGAGCGGCCCTCCGGGTAGGACCTCGGCGAGATCGCTCACGCGCCGGCGGCCCGGTAGACCTCCATGGTCTGCTCGGCGATGGCCGCCCAGCCGAAATCGGTCACGGCTCGCTCACGGCCGGCCTTGCCCATGGCATGCGCCCGCGACGGATCTGCCGCCATCGCATTGACTGCCTCGGCAAATGAATTCTCGAACCCCGTCAACGACTCGGGGGTGAAGGGCACGAGGGTGCCGGTGACCCCATCGACCACGACCTCGGGAATTCCGCCCACTGCGCTTGCCACGACGGCTGTGTCGCATGCCATGGCTTCGAGGTTCACGATGCCGAGTGGTTCGTAGACCGAGGGGCAGACGAAGGCGAGGGCATGCGAGAACAACTGGATGAGTTGCGGACGCGCGGCCTGCTCCTGGATCCAGATCACCGAGTCATCGCCGCGTAGCTCGCGAAGCGAGGCCACCGCATTCGCCACCTCGACACCGATCTCCGGGGTATCGGGTGAGGAGGCGCACAGCACGAGCACGACGTCGTCATCGAAGCGACGAGCCGCATTCAACAGGTGCATGATGCCCTTCTGCCGCGTGATGCGACCGACGAAGAGCACGTATGGACGCGACTGGTCGATCCCGTACTGCTCGAGCGCGGCAGTGTCGGAGTCGTGGCGGTATACGTCAGTGGGCACGCCGTTGTGCACGACGTGGACTTTCGCCGGGTCAACCTGCGGGTACGAGGCAAGAACGTCAGCGCGCATGCCGTTGCTCACCGCGATGATGGCCTGCGCATCGTTGTAGGCGGTGCGCTCGACCCAGGACGACACTCGATAGCCACCGCCGAGCTGCTCCTCCTTCCAGGGGCGCATGGGCTCGAGGGAGTGCGCCGTGATCACGTGCGGTACTCCGTGCATGAGCCCGCCGACCTGGCCGGCGAAGTTCGCGTACCACGTGTGCGAGTGGAGGATGTCGACCCCGGCCGTGGCCTGCACCATGTCGAGATCGACGCCGAGAACCTGAAGGGCGGGGTTTGCGCCCTCGAGGAAGCCGGGCACCGGATGGGCCATCGCGTCGGGGCGGGGGGCACCGAAGCAGTGGACATCAACCTCGGCGAGGCGGCGAAGCTGGGCGACCAGCTGGTCGACGTGCACGCCGGCACCGCCGTAGATCTCCGGGGGCCATTCACGGGTGAGCATTCCGATGCGCATGTCAGGAGCCTAACGTCGCCGCCGAGGTGCGTCAGGGCGCCAATGTTCTGAAAGTTCTCGCTGAGTTCTCCCCAAGGCCTCCTTGAGTCACTACTGTTTCGGATGTGACGATGTCCCCCCACGTGCTCTCCATCGTCCTTGCTGGCGGCGAGGGCAAGCGCCTCATGCCCCTCACGGCTGACCGAGCAAAGCCTGCGGTGCCCTTCGGCGGCTCGTACCGCCTTGTTGACTTCGTGCTCTCGAACCTCATCAATGCCGGGCTGCGCCGAGTGTGCGTGCTGACTCAGTACAAGTCGCACTCCCTCGACCGGCACGTCACCACGACCTGGCGCATGCCCACCCTGCTCGGTGACTACGTCACCCCGGTGCCGGCTCAGCAGCGCCTCGGCCCGCGCTGGTACACGGGTTCCGCCGACGCGATCTTCCAGAGCCTGAACCTCGTGTACGACGAGGGCCCCGAGTACGTCGTGGTGTTCGGCGCCGATCACGTGTACCGCATGGATCCCATGCAGATGATCCAGGCGCATATCGACTCCGGTGCCGGCGTCACCGTCGCGGGCATTCGGATGCCGAAGCATGAGGCGCACGACTTCGGCGTTATCGAGACCTCGCCTGACGGGCGCAAGATCACGCGCTTCCTCGAGAAGCCGGCGAATCCGCCGACCATTCCCGGTGATGACGACCACTGCTTCGTCTCGATGGGCAATTACGTCTTCAGCACCGAGGTGCTCCTCGAGGCCCTGCGCACCGATGCCGCCGATGAGACCTCGATCCATGACATGGGCACGAACATCATCCCGATGCTCACTGCCTCCGGTCAGGCCTTTGTCTACGACTTTGACCAGAACATCGTGCCCGGCGCTACTGAACGAGATCGTGGCTACTGGCGCGACGTGGGCACGCTGGACAGCTATCACGATGCGCACATGGATCTCGTCTCCGTGCACCCGATCTTCAATCTGTACAACCGTCGCTGGCCGATCCTGTCGAACCTTCCCTCTCTTCCGCCGGCGAAGTTCGTGGAAGGCGGCAATGCCCACGAGTCGATGGTCGGCTCAGGCACGATTGTCTCCGGGGCTCATGTGCGCACCTCCGTACTCGCGTCGAGCGTGTACGTCGACTCAGGTGCCTACGTCGAGGGAAGCGTGGTCATGCCGGGCGTGCGTATTGGTCGCAATGCTGTCGTGCGACGAGCGATCCTCGACAAGAACGTCGTAATCCCCGACGGAGCCCAGATCGGTGTCGACATCGAGCGCGATCGAGAGCTCTACACGGTCAGCGAGGGCGGGATCATCGTCCTCGGCAAGGGCGTCACTGCGGCTCTGTGAGCCTCGCGCATACTTGACGAGTGACCACCATGGC
>JBJSWO010000200.1:0-8289 GCA_046085905.1 Actinomycetes bacterium
GTAGCCGCCGTGGATCCGGAAGGAGTCCTCGACGACCTCCTTGCAGTACTCGCTGGCGAGATACTTGGCCATGCCGGCTTCCATGTCATTGCGCTCGCCGGAGTCCTTCTTGCGCGCGGACATCACCATCATCTGGTGCGCCGCCTCGACCTTGACGGCCATGTCAGCGAGACGGAAGGCCACTGCCTGATGCTCGTGGATCGGCTTGCCGAAGGTCACGCGCTGCTGCGCGTACTCGACACCCAGCTCGAAGGCGCGAATGGCGATGCCGCAGGCACGCGCTGCCACGTTCACGCGGCCCACCTCGACGCCATCCATCATCTGGTAGAAGCCCTTGCCCGGAACTCCGCCGAGAAGATCGTCATTGCTCAGCTGAAGGTTGTCCATGACGAGCTCAGTGGTGTCGACACCCTTGTAGCCCATCTTCTCGATCTTGCCCGGGATGGTCAGGCCCGGGCGAACCTCGCCGAAGCCCGGGGTCTTCTCGATCAGGAAGGTCGACATCTTCTTGTAGACCGACGACCCCTCCGGAGCTTCCGCATCAGTGCGCACGAGAACCGCGACCAGGGTCGACGAGCCGCCGTTGGTCAGCCACATCTTCTGGCCGTTGAGCTTCCAGCCGTCGCCATCGCGCACGGCCTTGCTCGTGATGGCCGAGACATCGGAGCCGCATCCCGGCTCCGACATCGAGAAGGCGCCGCGCACCTCGCCTGTGGCCATGCGGGGCAGGTAGTTCTGCCTCTGCTCCTCGGTGCCGTGCTGCATGAGCATGTAGGCGACGATGAAGTGCGTGTTGATGACGCCACTGACCGGCATCCAGCCGCGGGCGATCTCCTCGACGACCAGCGCGTAGGTGAGCAGCGACTCACCGAGTCCGCCGTACTCCTCCGGGATCATCAGGCCGAAGACGCCGAGCTCCTTGAGTCCTTCGACGATCTTCGTGGGGTACTCATCGGCATGCTCGAGCTCCTGCGCAACGGGAATGATCTCGTTGTCGACGAAGTCGCGTACTGCAGCGAGGATTTCCTCCTGCACATCGGTAAGTCCCTCGGTTTGCGCGAGACGCGGCATGGTGACTTCCTTCTCTGCGTGGGTCGTTGTTCGGTATTGCGACGTGCCTGGTGTTACGCCTCGGGCGGGGTGAAGGTCGTGGTGCGTGCCATGCCTGCGGCGCGGCCCTTGGCAGAGACGACTAGTGCCATCTTGCGCGATGCCTCGTCAATCATCTCGTCTCCGAGCATTACCGCACCTCGAGCGCCGCCGGCGGCCGAGGTGTAGTAGTCGTACGCGTCGAGGATGAGCTCGGCGTGGTCGTAGTCGGCCTGGTTCGGCGAGAAGACCTCATTGGCGGCTGCGACCTGGTCGGGATGCAGCACCCACTTGCCGTCGAAGCCCAATGCGGCAGAGCGACCGGCGACGCGCTTATAGCCCTCGAGATCCTTGATCGCGAGGTACGGGCCATCGATGGCCTGCTTGTCATGCGCGCGAGCGGCCATGAGGATGCGCATCAGGATGTAGTGGTACGCATCGCCGACGTCGTAGCCCGGGGGCTGCTCGCCCACGACGAGGGACTTCATGTTGATCGATGCCATGAAGTCGGCCGGGCCGAAGATGATGGTCTCGACGCGCGGGCTCGCGGTCGCGATCGCGTCGACGTTGATCAGGCCGAGGGCGTTCTCGATCTGCGCCTCGATGCCGATGCGGCCGACCTCGAATCCGTTGGACTTCTCGAGCTGGGTGAGCAGCAGGTCGAGCGCGACGATCTGCTCCGCGGTCTGCACCTTCGGCAGCATGATGCAGTCGAGGTTCTGGCCGGCGCCCTCGACGACCTCGATGACATCGGCGTAGGTCCACTTGGTGGTCCAGTCGTTGACGCGCACCGAGCGCACCTTGCCCTCGTAGCCACCCTCATTAAGCGCAGCGACGATGTTCTTGCGGGCATCGGGCTTGGCCAGCGGCGCGACGGCGTCCTCGATGTCCATGAAGACCTGATCGGCCGCGAGGCCCTTGGCCTTCTCGAGCATCTTGGGGCTAGAACCCGGAACAGCCAGGTTCGAACGACGTGAGCGCAGCATGCGGTCCTCCTCGGAAACTTGTGGACACAAGAATATCGGGAGTCCTAATAATTCGTCCAGAGACGAACTCCCGAAGTGATGGAGGCCACTCTGCCCGATTCCCTCATGGAGTGGGGGTCCAGTCGGGTGATCCGATCTCCCGGGGTGATCCCCATGGGTGACCCACGCGCCCACATGCCCGAGCCCCGAAAAGCGAGTGACGGATGTGGCTTGAGGGACGGTAGCCTTCCTCCGTGACGACCAACGCCCCCACGAGGATCTTCCTCGCCCGCCTCTCGGGGATAGGTGTCTTCGATCCCAACGGCGATCAGGTCGGCAAGGTCCGCGACGGCGTCATGGTGCTGCGCACCGGCCTGAACCCCCCTCGCCTGACCGGCCTCGTGGTCGAGGTCCAGCCGCGTCGGCGCATCTTCGTGCCGATGACCAAGGTCACCGCCATCGATGCGGGCACCGTCATCGTGACCGGCACCGTCAACCTCCGCCGGTTCGAGCAGCGCCCGAACGAGACTCTCGTCGCAGCAGAGCTGCTCGATCGCACCGTCGATCTGGTGTCGTCCGACGAGCAGGTCACCGTTCTCGACATGGGCGTCGAGCAGAGCCGCACACGCGACTGGTTCGTCACCCAGCTCTTCGTGCGTCGCGGCGGCGCGGGCTTCCGGCGCAAGCACGAGAAGTTCGTCGTCGACTGGGAGGACATCCGCGGACTCTCACTCCCCTCTGTCGATCAGCCGGCCGAGCAACTGCTCTCCACTCTTGAGGCCATGCTTCCCGCTGACCTCGCGAACGCACTTCACGACCTGCCTGACAAGCGCCGTATCGAGGTTGCGCGCGAGCTCGATGACGAGCGTCTCGCCGACGTGCTCGAGGAGATGCCGGAGGAGGATCGGGTCGAGATTCTCCAGGCGCTCGAAGCAGAACGCGCTGCTGATGTCCTCGAGGAGATGGCACCGGACGATGCGGCCGACCTCATCTCGGAACTTCCGCCGGAGCAGGCTGCCGATCTCCTCGAGCGCATGGAGCCCGAGGAGGCCGATGACATCCGTCGCCTTCTCTCGTATGACGATTTCTCCGCCGGCGGCATGATGACGACCGAGCCGATCGTGCTTCCGCCCGATGCAACGGTGGCCGATGCGCTGGCTCAGATTCGCAATGCCGATCTCTCCCCGGCTCTCGCCTCACAGGTCTACGTCACGCGTGCTCCCACGGAGACACCCACCGGCAAGTTCCTCGGCACCTGCCACTTCCAGCGACTCCTGCGCGAGCCGCCCGGCACCCTCGTCTCGGCCGTGATCGACACCAATCTGGAGCCGATCACCGCTGATGCGCCGCTGGCCGAGGTGACCCGTTACTTCGCCGCCTACAACCTCGTGGCAGTTCCCGTCATCGACGACAACGATCGACTGCTGGGCACCGTCACCGTCGACGACGTCATCGACCACATGCTGCCCGACAACTGGCGTGAGCAGGATTCCGATGGCTAGCCCGCGCAAGGCCAAGGCCCCCCGCCTCGATCTCCCGATGGAGCGCGGGCGTTCCCTGCGTCCCACATACGACCCCGAGACCTTCGGCCGCGTGTCGGAGAAGGTCGCGCGCTACATCGGCTCCTGGGCATTCATCGCGTGGATGACGGTCGTCGTCGTCGGCTGGGTCAGCTGGAACTCCCTGGCGCCGGAGCAATGGCGTCCGGATCCGTTCCCGTTCATCTTCCTCACCCTGCTGCTCTCGCTGCAGGCCTCGTACGCGGCACCGCTGATCCTGCTCGCGCAGAATCGCCAGTCCGACCGCGACCGCGTTCAGTACCAGGAGGATCGCGCGCGCACGGAGCGTCTGCTCGCCGACAGCGACTATCTCGCACGTGAGATCGCCGGGCTTCGCCTGGCGCTCAACGACGTCGCCACTCGCGATTACGTGCGCGGCGAGCTGCGCGACCTCCTCGACGATCTTGCCGATCGCATCAAGGAGAGCAAGTCAGAGCCCGAGGAGCCCACCTCCTCGAGCACCCCCACGGCCTGACACCTACCATCGGGGTCATGCCCACCCCTGATCTCTCCGCCATCGAGGCTGCCCTCGCCACCGTCAAGGATCCCGAGATCCATCGCCCGATCACCGAGATTGGCATGCTCAAGGGTGTCGAGATCTCCGGCGGCACCGTGACCGTGGGCGTATTCCTCACGATCTCCGGATGCCCCATGCGCGAGACCATCACCGATCGCGTGGTCGCCGCGGTGAGCACCGTTCCGCATGTCACTGAGGTCAAGGTCGAGCTCGACGTGATGAGCGAGGAGCAGCGCGCAGAGCTCAAGAAGCTGCTCAGCGGCGGCTCCGATGATCGCGAGATCCCGTTCTCGCAGCCCGGCTCGCTGACCCGCGTCTACGCGATCGCCTCGGGCAAGGGCGGTGTGGGCAAGTCGTCGCTCACCGCCAACCTCGCGGCGGCGATGGCTGACATGGGCCTGGCCGTCGGCCTGGTCGATGCGGATATCTACGGTCACTCGATTCCACGCATGCTCAATGCGAGCACTCCTCCCACCCAGGTCGAGGGCATGATCATGCCGCCGACCGGCTACGGCGTGCGCGTGATCTCGATGGCACCCTTCAAGCCGGGTGGAGTCACGCAACCCGTCGCATTCCGCGGTCCGATGCTCCATCGCTATCTCGAGTCATTCCTCAAGGACGTCTTCTGGGGCGATCTCGACGTGCTGCTGCTCGATCTTCCGCCCGGCACCGGCGACATCGCTCTCTCGACCGCCAGCCTGCTGCCCGGTGCTGAGTTGGTGCTCGTCACCACTCCGCAGGCCGCGGCGGCTGATGTCGCCGTGCGTGCCGGAACCCTTGCGGCGCAGACACATCAGAAGGTCGCGGGCGTCATCGAGAACATGAGTTCGTTCCCCTGCCCGAAGTGCGGCGAGCCAATGGATCTCTTCGGCATCGGTGGCGGTTCACTCGTCGCCGAGCAACTCACCGAGGTTCTCGGCACGAACGTGCCGCTGCTCGGCAAGATTCCGTTCGACGTGAAGCTTCGCGAGGGCGGTGACTCGGGGCACCCGCTCGTACTCAGCGATCCCGAGGCGCCCGCCTCGCAGGCCATACGAGCGATCGCCGAGAAGCTGGGCAAGCGGCCGCGTGGCCTCGCCGGTATGTCACTCGGCATCAGCTCCACGCGCCAGAAGTAGACCGCTCAAGAAGAAGGGCCCCGATGCATCGCGGATCGGGGCCCTTCTCATGTGCTCTTAGTCGCGACCGCGTGAGCGGGAGTACGACGGCTTGCCGCCGCCGCTACTACGACGCGGGCCACCACGGTTGAAGCCGCCGCTGCGGCCGCCACCCTGGCCGTACGGCTTCGACGGACGCTCGCGCTCCTTAGGCGGCTCCCACGGAACGCCGGTCGGGGTCTTCGCACCGGTGATCGCGATGAGCTCGGAGTCACCCGGGCGCACGCGGACGATCATCGGATCGACGCCGGCCTTCTTGGTCAGCGACTCGACGAACTTCTGCTGACGCGGCGATGACAGCGTGACGACGGTGCCTTCCTCGCCGGCGCGGGCCGTGCGACCGGCGCGGTGCAGGTAGTCCTTCGGATCGGTCGGCGCATCAACGTGCACGACCAGGCTGATGCCATCGACGTGAATGCCACGGGCGGCCACGTCGGTCGCCACGAGTGCGGGAGTCACGCCTTCACGGAAGGCGTTGAGCGTGCGCGTGCGCACAGCCTGGGTCTTGCCACCGTGCAGTGCGCCGGCGGGAATGCCCTGGGCGCACAGGTACTCGGCAAGACGATCGACCGCTGCCTGGGTGCGCACGAAGAAGATCGTGCGCCCCTCGCGTGCGCCGATCTCCGCGGAGATCTCGTCCTTGTCCTTCGGATGGACGATGAGAACCGCGTGCTCCATCGTGTCGACAGGAGCATGCACCGCTGCGAGCGAGTGGCGAGCCGGATTATTCAGGTAGCGCTTGACGAGATGATCGACATCACCGTCAAGGGTGGCGCTGAACAGCAGCCGCTGACTGCCGTCCTTGGTGCAGTCGAGAATCTCGCGCACGATAGGCATGAAGCCCATGTCGGCCATCTGGTCAGCCTCATCGAGAACCGTGACGCAGACATCGGAGAGATCGCATGCGCCTCGATTGACGAGATCCATCAGGCGACCGGGAGTGGCCACCAGGATCGGAACGCCACGATCGAGGGCGAACAGCTGCTTCTGGTACGGCATGCCGCCGGCGATCAGGCGAACCTTCAGGCCGATCGAGTCAGCGAGCGGGGCGAGGGTGTCGTTGACCTGCATCGCGAGCTCGCGGGTCGGCACGAGCACGAGGCCCAGAGGCTTGTTCGGGTACGCCTTCTTGCCCGCGAGACGGGTGAGCATCGCCAAGCCGAAGGCGAGGGTCTTGCCCGAGCCGGTCTGGCCGCGACCGAGGATGTCGCGTCCGGCAATCGCGTCAGGCAGCGTGGCCGACTGAATCGGGAACGGCGAGGTAATGCCGCCACGAGCCAGTGCGCTCACCAGGTTCGATGAGACACCCAGATCGGCCCACGACAGGCCCTCGGTCGGCGCATCGTCGATGACGTTGAACTGCGCCTCGACCTCACGGGAAGCCTTGGGCATGACCTGATCCGCGGCGTGGTTGTTCTCGCGCTTCGACGCGAAGGTGCGGTCGCCGCTGCTCGTGCGCGAGTTCTGCGGGCGATCGGTGAAGCTGCTGCGCGCGCGGTCGCTGCGCGGCCGATCGTTGTAGCGATCATTGGTCGATCGCTCAGTGCGTGGCCTGTCGCTGTAGGGGCGCTCGGTGCGCGGGCGATCCGAGCTGAAGCGATCAGTGCGGGGACGCTCCGTTGCTCGCTCGGTGCGCGGCTTGTCGGAGCCGAAACGATCGCCCCGCGGACGATCAGTGCCCACGCGCTCCTGGCGCGGACGCTCATCGCGCGAACGGGGATCGCGACTTGCAGGTCGCTCACTGCGATGCGAGGAATCCGAGCGACGTGGGGAGTCCGGGCGCTCGCTTCGTGCTGATGAGCCCGAGCGATCAGTGCGCTTGGGTGCCTCGGCTCGAGTGGTGCGCGTATCGCCGAACTCGACGCGGCGACGTTCGGCGCGATTCTTCGGGGCGCCGGCGATCGGACGTGCAGAACTGGTCTTGTGCTTGGGCTTCGACGACTTCTTGGGCGCGCTCTTCGAGCCGGCCTTTCCGGCGGCCTTGGCGGTGGTCTTGCGAGCCCGTTCCTTCTTGGGTTTCGGGCGTGCGGTGGCAGGGCGAGTTGCAGGCATAGCTATTCCAATCGAGACATCACGCGCGTCTCGAAAGTGGTCCGCGTTCGACCTCAGTTGTGCCAAGACTCGCTGGCGGGCCGATTCATGATCGACCTCGTGGTAGGCCACTGCGGCGCAGCGACGCCACGATGTTACGGGAGTGAGCCGTGATACTGAAATCCACGAGGGCTTACGCTCCTCCCGTGACCGAGAATCCCGTGAATGGCACCGCTTCGGTGCCGGGCATCTCCCCCGGGAAGAAGCGACTGCGCACGATCATCTCCCTGCTCGTCGGCCTGATCATCATGATCGCCGTCTTCGCCTTTCTCTTTCCCCAGCTCGGCAACTACGGCAAGGCCTTTGAGCAGCTCCGGAGCATCTCGCCGCTGTGGATCGCCCTCCTGGTCGGCGCCGGACTGCTCAACATCGCTCTCTACCCGCTGACGGCGATCGCGGCCATCCCGCACCTGAGCTATCGCCACGCCTTCGTCAACCGACAGGCAGGATTCCTCGTGAGCAACGTGATCCCCGGTGGCGGTGCCGTGGCAGTCGGCACGCAGTACGCGATCCTCGCTCGATACGGAGTGCCTGCCCCTGCCGCAGCGGCGGCCGTCTCGGCTGATGCGGTCTGGACATACCTGCTCACGCTCTCGTTCCCGATGCTCGGCGTGGTCGGACTCGTCATCGAAGGACGATCGACCGCGGGGTTCATGACCGGCGCGATCATCGGCGTCGTGGTCGTCATCGTGTCGGTGATCGCCATCGCCGCTATCCTGCGCAGCGAGGCCGGTGCCCGCAAGGTCGCTCGAATCGTGCAGAAGCCCGTCACTCGCGTGATGAGCTGGTTCAAGAAGTCGGCGCCTGACATGACAGAGAAGCTCGTCGAGTTCCACCATGAGGCATCCGAGCTCGTCGGCAGGCGCTGGCATTGGCTGACGATCACCAACGTTATCGCGCAGCTCACGCCC